>DAOUQK010000074.1 GCA_030625695.1 Paracoccaceae bacterium
AGCTCCATCGCCTCGGCTCCGGTGTCGACAAACCGGAACAGATCAAGGTCTTCGTCTGAAATGGTGCCGGCATCGGCCAGCGCCTCCCAGTTGATCACTTTTTCCCAGAACGCCCGGCCAAACAGCAGGAATGGCACCCGCTGCATGCGTCCGGTCTGAATCAGGGTCAGGGTCTCGAACATTTCGTCCATGGTGCCAAAACCGCCCGGAAAGATGCAGATCGCCCGCGCCCGCATCAGGAAATGCATTTTGCGGATGGCAAAATAGTGAAAGTTAAAGCTTAGCTCGGGCGTCACGTATTCATTTGGTGCCTGTTCATGTGGCAGCACAATCGACAGGCCTATTGACTTGCCCCCGGCCTCCATCGCACCCCGATTTCCCGCCTCCATCACCCCCGGCCCGCCGCCGGTGACAATCACGTTCTCGCGGTTGCCTGTGGTCATGGATTTCAGCGTCATCAATCGGGAAAATTCCTGCGCTTCAGTATAAAACTGCGACAGATCGGCAAGGGTTCTGGTGCGGGCCTTGTCCTTATGTTCAGGGTCAGGAATGCGCGCGCCGCCGAACAAAACGATGGTGCTTTCGATGCCTTGTTCATCCAGCAATAGTTCCGGCTTTAGCAGTTCCAGTTGCAGGCGAACCGGACGCAGTTCGTCTCGGCACAGGAAATCATTGTCGGCAAATGCCAGCCGATAGGCCGGTGCGCGTGACTGCGGCGTGTCGGGTACATGCTGGGCCTGATCACGGTCGGAATGGGCGTCACGGATCGGGCTTTGGCGGTCATCACTCATTAATCGGTTTATCCTGGATTTTTGGCGGCTTTTCGTTGTTCAATCAACCCTATAGGGTTCCCCTTGGCATGGCCAGTGATGGCAGAATCAAAACAAAGGGACCGACATGGGATGGACAGCAGAGATTGAAGCGGCGGCAACGCGCATTGCCGGGCATATCGTGCAAACACCGGTGATGCGGTCCGAAGGTTTTGGCCTGTCTTATCCGATTGAGATCAAGCTGGAGCAGATGCAGCATACCGGCAGTTTTAAGGCACGCGGGGCGTTCAACACTATGCTCAGCACCGAAGTGCCCAAGGCCGGACTGGTGGCCGCATCGGGCGGCAATCACGGGGCGGCGGTGGCGTATGCCGCGCGGGCATTGGGGTACCCTGCGCATATCTTTGTGCCGGAATTGGCGGGACCGTCCAAGATTGGTCTGATTCGGGGTATTGGTGCCGAGTTGACGGTGGTTCAGGGCGAATACGCCAATGCGCTGCAACAGGCTAAGGACTTAGAGGCAACCTCAGGTGCTGCGCAGATACACGCCTATGACGCGCCCGCCACAGTGGCCGGGCAGGGCACCTTGATGCGGGAATGGGAGGCGCAAGGGCTGGAGGCTGATACCGTGCTGATCGCCGTTGGTGGCGGCGGTCTGATTGCCGGCGCTTTGGCGTGGCTGGAAGGGCGGCGCAAAGTGGTGGCGGTCGAGCCTGCAACCTCGTGCGCATTGCATGCCGCTTTGGCGGCCGGGCGGGTTATGGACGTTGATGTCTCGGGCATTGCTGCTAATGCCCTGGGTGCGCGCAGTGTCGGCGATATCTGTTTTGGACTGGCGCAGGCGCAGGGGGTCCAGGTGGCCTTGGTCACGGACGAGGCGATTGAAACGGCGCAAAAAGCGTTGTGGCAAACTCATCGTCAGCTTGTTGAACCTGCCGGGGCGACGGCCCTTGCGGCGTTGATGTCAGGGGCCTATCAGCCCGAACCGGGCGAGAAAGTGGCGGTTTTGGTGTGTGGTGGCAATGTGGCACCCGACCCGTTCCTGACCCAGTGACGGATTATAGTCCGAGTGGTCGGTTTACGCCCCCATCAACCGTCATGCATTGTCCGGTGATGTATCCGGCGGATTGTGACACCAGAAATGCAATGGTGTCTCCAACCTCGCGGCATTTCCCAACACGTCCCATCGGCACCTGATCCGTCCATTGGGGGTGGAACTCTGATGCGGCACTTTCCATTAACCCCGGCGAAATCGTGTTGATCCGGATACCATCGCGCCCGTGGCGATCCGCCAACATCTTGACGAACCCCTGCAACGCCAGACGAGTAGGGCCCAGCGGAAATGGCAACCGGGGCTGGGCGGCCTCAATCCCGGAAATTGCAACAATTGCTCCGTTTTTCTGCGCTTTCATCTGCGGCAGCACAGCCTTGATCATTCGCATCGGGGCGAGAACCATCATGTCGTAATCTGCGTGCCAGGCGTCCCACGGAATATCAAACACGTCTCGCCCGTAGTGAGGATCATACGAAAAACTATCGCCAGTGGCTGGCGGGGCGGCCGGCACGTCATACCCCTTCATGACCTCGCTGTGTCGGCCTGCTCCAAAGATGGCTGCATCAATCCGGCCATAGTGATCCAGCGCAGTCTGCACGGCCTTGTCCATATCTGAATCACTCAGGACCGATCCCGCTATGCCAACGCCCCCGGTTTCCCGGGCAATTTCCACACACCCACTGCGTGACATCAAAATTAGCCGATAGCCTTTTTCTGACAACGCCCGCGCCGTGGCAGACCCAAGGCCACCGCTGGCACCGGTAATGATTGCGACTGGTTGTTTATCCATTTTAATTCCATCCTTTGTATTTTCGGTTTGAACAGGACGGATTGCCCAGCGCCCTGTTCCTCTCTATAGCAGCAAACTGACCAGACCAATTATTTCTCCGAGGACTTCAAAATGTCAAATGCCCAACTGGAAATCGCCATCGAAGCCGCCTGGGAGGCGCGTGATAACATTTCGCCCACCACCACTGGCGAGACCCGCGACGCCATCGAAGACACGCTGGCCGCTTTGGACAGTGGTTCCTTGCGGGTGGCGGAAAAGCAGGAAGATGGCAGCTGGCATGTGAACCAGTGGGCCAAAAAGGCGGTTCTGCTGGGGTTCCGGATCAAGGATATGGAGCAGCAGTCCGGAGGCGCTCAGGGTGGCGGCTGGTGGGACAAGGTGGACAGCAAATTTGCTGGTTGGGGTGACAACCAATGGCGCGCGGCAGGGTTCCGGGCAGTTCCCAACGCCATAGTGCGCAAAAGCGCGTTTATTGCGCCGGGCGTTGTTCTGATGCCTTCGTTTGTCAATCTTGGGGCGTATGTTGACGAAGGCACTATGGTTGATACCTGGGCCACGGTGGGGTCGTGTGCGCAGATTGGCAAGAACGTGCATCTGTCCGGCGGCGTTGGTATTGGTGGGGTGTTGGAACCGATGCAGGCGGGGCCGACAATTATCGAAGACAATTGCTTTATCGGCGCACGGTCCGAAGTGGTCGAAGGTTGCATCGTTCGTGAAGGCGCGGTTCTGGGCATGGGCGTGTTCATCGGCCAGTCAACCAAGATCGTTGACCGGGAAACCGGCGAAGTGATGTACGGCGAAGTGCCGCCCTATTCGGTGGTGGTGGCAGGTTCTATGCCGTCCAAGAACAACGTCAATCTTTACTGTGCGGTGATCGTCAAACGGGTGGACGCGCGGACCCGGTCGAAAACTGCGATCAACGAATTGTTGCGCGACTGACCAAGCGCGCGGACCAAGGGATCAGTCGCCGATTTCACCATTTGGGTCGACGGGCTTTTTGTGTGCAATGCCCTTGTGGCAATCAATACAGGTTTCCCCTTTTAGGCTGGCTTCCTGCATCTTTTCCCGAGCCCTCTGGCTTTGATGCTCAAAATCCATCGCATCGTACGAGTGACAATTCCGGCATTCGCGACTGTCGGTTTTCTGCATCGCGGCCCAAACGCTGTTGGCCATTGTCCAACGATGCTCTTCAAATTTCTCGGGGGTGTCGATCTTGCCGGTGAGCGTGCCCCACAATTCGCCCGTGGCCTGAATTTTTCGGATGACTTTCGGCCCCCACGCGTGCGGGACATGGCAATCCGAACATATGGCCCGAACCCCTGATGCGTTCTTGTAGTGAACCGACTGCTTGTACTCTACATAAACTGTGTCGCGCATTTCGTGGCAACTTATGCAAAATTTCAACGTGTTGGTTGCTTCCATTGTTGTGTGCAATCCGCCCCAGAAGATGATACCGCCAACAAAGCCAACCAACACAATGCCACCCCAGGCAAACCGTGCCGTGGGCGTCCAGAACCAGCGCCATACTGTCCTGACCTTGCTCATGTCCAGATCCTTTCAAATAGCAGGGTCTGGCCCCTGAGAGGCCAGACCCCATCCCCAACAATGTACCGGATTGATCAGTCTGGCAGCGTTTGCAGATAAGCCAGAATGGCCGCTGAGGTTTCGATTCCAAAGGCGCGCATGGCTGGCATCTTTTCATCGGGTTGACCGTTTTGGATTTTCTGAATGATTTCCCAAGGATTGCCCCGCGCCAAAGCGCCAAGCGGATGTTCCAGACCTTCGGGCAGTTTGCCGTCCAGGCCGTGGCAACGGGCACATACCGTGTTGTAGTATGCTTCGCCTTTGGCAGCATCGCCCGCAGCGACCTTGGTTTCGTCATTGATAATTGCGGCGATGTCAAACTGGCCTCTGGTGACAAAGTTCGCCAGATCGGTATAGTCCTGATCGGACATGCCGGTGAAACCATGTGTGTCATCTTTGACGGCGGCAATGACGACGGCGTTGTCGCCACCGGCAAAGGCGGTCAGACCAGCGATGCCCGTTTTGTAAGATCCGGACTTGTAGGCACCGTCAGAACCTCGAATATCCCACCCGTGACACGCTTTGCACCTGTGGGTCGCGTTGCCGGATTTCTTTTCGTTGGCCGCGGGCCATGCGGGGTGTGTTTCGGACGGTTTTTCCGCACCGATTACCTTGAACCACTTGTCATACAGTCTCCCACCGCGCGCAATTGATGACTCAATTTCCTCGGAAAAACCGACACCTGCGGTAAATGGTGTGGCGATAACGGCCAGCGCCAGCGCCATTGCCGCAGATGAAAAAGCGGCGAAAAAGCGCGTAGCAGTTGATGAAACGAATTTTTTGGTCATTTTTTAACTCCTCAGTATTGAACTTTTTTGTTCGGCTTTTGTTCGGCTAAGGATAATCATTCGCATGATTGCCGGTTTGTCGTTGATTCACATCAAGAAAACCGCAACGGCATCCGTGGAGCAGTGAACAAGTGTACTCTTTTACGCCCGATATTTTCAGGGGCCGACACATGAGGAAACCGAGGTTTTCCTATGGTCAAACCAGAAACAACCGGCTAAGCCGCTGCGGGCTGGAGGAAGTGATGACAAAACCCCGTGGAAAACAACAGGTCTACACTTTGCTGGTCCAGATTGGCCGCAAGGAAGGCGACGGGCTGCCGGAAGGTGCCACCGGGGCAGCACTGATGTGTTTTGCTTCGGGCGTGGACGAAGCGGAAGCGGTGCGCGAAACTGTGGCGATCCTGAAACAGGCCGATACCGCCCCGCTGGATGTGACCGGCTATGGCACCCTGGCCGAACGCGAGGCTGAGGGGCATGAAATCGACGATGACGAACGCGCCCTGATGAGCCGCGCGTTAGACGAAAACGCTGTGATCGTGGCGCATGTGACGCCGTTCTTTGACGGTGAAGACGCAGCTTAGCGTTTGGCTCCGAACCACTTGCGATAGATGGTGTCATAGGTCCCATCTTCGCGTATCGCCAACAGGGCTTGATTGGCATCTTCAACCAGAGGGCTGCCAGTGGGGAAGATCATACCATAGTTTTCCCGAAGAAACACCGACCCGGCCATGCTGGCCACGTTTTTACCCTGGTGGCTGGCGTAGTAGGACAGGACGGGTGCGTCGAACACGACGGCTTCGATTTGACCGGCTTCAAAGTCTGCCAACAATGGTTCTAACCCGTCATAGCCATTGAAATCAATTTCACGTCGATCCAGAAACCCGGCCGCTGTTGACCCTTTGATGGTTCCAACCCGCTGGCCATACAGATCATTGACCGAATTGACCGAGCCGTTGATTGCCTCGACTGTCATGACAGAGGTGATTTTGGCGACAAATAACGAAACCACGAACAACGAGGAAATCACCAGAAACACCCCGAACAATCGGCCAAAAACAGATTGCGGCACGCGTTCTTCAAAGCCGCCATTGACCACCAGATTCAAAGCCCACCAGAACGATGGGAACCAGGCATCTTTGACGGGGCGGTCGAAATATGGCTGGGAGCGTCGTTCGAACAGCCACATCAGCATACCACCGCCAATCAGCAGGATAAATGAAACGGCAATCGCAATCAGCAGATCGCGCGACAGTAAGGCCCGCCAAAGTGACGGCGAGCGCAGCTTGTCCGACGGGACCATAATTTGCAGGCCGGCTTCGAATATCGGCTGGCTGTAGTCCATGATCGCTTCGCGGGCCGAGGTGATCGATATATTGGCGATGGCCATATCGGCCTGTTTCGTGGCCACCATGGACAGCATGTCAGAAAAGCCTTCGACCCGGTTGATCTGAATCTGCCAGTTCAGCCGATCGGCCAATTCGCGCAACAAATCAATCGAAAAACCGGTGTCCACGCCGTCTTCGACCATCGAAAATGGTGGGCGGGTAACCGTTGACACAGTCAGAACCTGAGCCGCAGAAGATTGGGCCCAGAATGACATCACCAGGCTGAGAACAACAAGAAATCTGTACATTGATTCGATATTCACGTTTTTCCCTGCGTCCCTATCGCAGGACCGCCCCTTAGGGCAAGTCGGGTATTCCTGTACTCGGGGCTTGGCATCCTGTGCCATTCGTCACAGATGTGATATCTACCGGTGTCGTCACGGCCCGATCAGCATATCCAAGGAATCCAACGCATGTCTTCCACTGACCCTGTCCAACTGACCGCCGACTTAATCCGCTGCGCTTCGGTAACACCCGAGGAAGGCGGCGCTTTAGGCTTGCTTGAGGCGCTTTTGGTTGAAGCCGGGTTTGACTGTACCCGTGCGGACCGGGGTCGCGTTTGCAACCTGTTTGCCCGTTGGGGCCCCAAGGGACATGCGCGCACGTTTGGCTTTAACGGCCATACGGATGTGGTGCCGGTTGGCGACGAGGCCGCCTGGACGATGCCGCCGTTCGGAGCCGAAGTTAAAGACGGGTTCATGTATGGGCGCGGTGCCACGGATATGAAATCGGGCGTGGCGGCTTTTGCTGCTGCTGCGGTTGATTTCGTTCAGGACACGCCTCCTGACGGTGCGGTTATTCTGACAATAACCGGGGATGAGGAGGGCGAGGCGCTGGATGGTACCGTGGCCTTGCTGGACTATATGGCCGACAGTGACGAGGCGATGTCGGTCTGTTTGGTAGGAGAGCCAACCTGCCCGGATAAGATGGGCGAGATGATCAAGATCGGGCGGCGTGGGTCGATGTCGGCGTGGTTTACGGTGGTGGGGCAACAGGGGCATTCGGCCTATCCGCACCGGGCCTGCAATCCACTGTCGGCGATGGCCAGGTTGATGGACCGGCTGGCCAGTTTTGAATTGGATCAGGGGACAGAGCATTTTGATGCGTCTACGCTGGCGGTGGTGACAATCGATACAGGCAATACTGCGACCAATGTGATTCCGGCGAAATGCGACGGGGCGGTAAATATTCGCTTTAACGATACGCATTCCGGGGCCAGCCTGAGTGAATGGCTGAAGGACGAAGCGGGCAAGGTCGAGAGTGAATTTGGCGTTGAAATCGGCGTCATGATCAAAATCTCGGGTGAAAGTTTTCTGACCCCCCCCGGAGATCTGAGCGATCTGGTGGCAAAAGCGGTCGAGGCCGCAACCGGGGTTAACCCGGTTCTGTCCACATCGGGCGGCACATCGGACGCGCGGTTTGTCAAAGATCACTGTCCTGTGGTCGAATTCGGACTGGTCGGACGGACCATGCACCAGGTGGATGAACGGGTGCCGGTTGAACACATTGGCCAGCTTAAGGAAATTTATACCCGGATATTGCAGGATTATTTCACCTGATGCGTCAAACCCTGATCGTCATGGTCAAGGAGCCCCGTGCCGGGCGGGTGAAAACCCGACTTGGGCGTGATATAGGCATGGTTCCCGCAGCATGGTGGTTTCGCCATCAAAGTCGCGATCTGATCCGACGATTGCGTGATCCACGTTGGCAGATTGTTCTGTCGGTGGCGCCGGACGCTGACGGGATGACCAGCCGGTTCTGGCCCGGTGATCTGGCGCGAATGCCGCAAGGGCGCGGCAACATAGGCCAGCGGATGCTGCGGGCCTTGCGGACCATTCCCCGGGGTCGTGTCTGTTTGGTGGGGGCAGATATTCCTGACCTGTCGCGCAACCATGTGGCGCGGGCGTTTGCAGAGCTTGGGCGGTATGATATCGTGTTTGGACCCGCCGAAGATGGCGGTTTCTGGTTGGTTGGATTGCATGGCGGGCGGGCTTTGCCCGTTGGATTGTTTCAAGGTGTACACTGGTCCGTGCCGGAGACGCTGGTGAATGCCGTCGCGTCGGCCAGTGGAGCAAGGGTCGGGCTGGTGGATCGCTTGCGCGATGTTGATCGGGCCGCCGATCTGGGGACGGCTCCTCAGCCCTGAGGGGCTTCCTCGCGATTTTACCATGACGAGCGCTGTTCGGCGTGTTAGGCGCGGGGCATGACACGCATTCCCTCAAAGGCCGAAGTTCTTGACTGGATTTCCGCCAACCCGACTGAAACTTCGAAACGCGATATTGCCCGGGCCTTTGGTATCAAAGGCAACGGCAAAATTGATCTCAAACGTATCCTGAAAGAACTGGAGGTCGAAGGGCATCTGGAAAAGCGCAGGAAAAGCTATCGTGATCCCGAGCATCTGCCGCCGGTTTCGGTTCTGATGGTCAAAGCGCCGGACAAGGATGGTGATCTGTTTGCCAGGCCGATGGAATGGCAGGGGCAGGGGGCTGAACCGGTCATTCTGGTGATCCCGTGCGCCTCTGATCCGGGCCTGGGCGAGGGCGACCGTATTCTGGCGCGGCTGACATCGGTGAAGGGTGAGGATTATTCTTACGAGGCACGCCTGATCCGGCGGATCGGCTCTAACCTGCTGCGGGTATTGGGGGTGTTCCGGTCGACGTCAGAGGGCGGGCGGATCGTGCCGGTGGACAAATCCGGCAGCCGCGAATGGCAGGTGGCGTCGGATGCGCAAATGGGTGCGCGCGATGGCGAGTTGGTCGAGGCCGAGCCGACCGGGCCAAAGCACCGGATGGGCCTGCCAAGGGCGCGGATTGTTGCACGATTGGGTGATCCAAGTGCCGCCAAGGCGGTGTCGCTGATTGCCATTCATCAGCATGGCATCCCGGATGCTTTCCCCGATGATGTGGTGGCTGAGGCGGACGCCTGCAAACCTGTGAAACTGGGCAAGCGCGAGGATTTGCGAGAATTGCCGCTGATCACCATTGATCCGGCGGATGCGCGTGATCATGACGATGCCTGTTACGCCGAGGCCGACGGTGACCCGGACAACCCGGGTGGCCATATCGTCTGGGTGGCGATTGCCGATGTGGCCGCTTATGTGCGGCCCGGTACGGCACTGGATGGTGAGGCCCGCAACCGTGGCAATTCCACCTATTTCCCGGATCGTGTGGTGCCGATGTTGCCGGATGTTCTGTCGGGTGACCTGTGTTCGTTACATGACGGGGTTGAGCGGGCGTGTATCGCTGTGCGGATGGTTCTGGACACTGAGGGCCGCAAGCTAAGCCATCATTTTGTCCGGGCGATGATGCGTTCGCACGCATCGTTGCATTACGACGAGGTTCAGGCGGCTGTTGATGGCACGCCAAATGCGCGGACCGGGCCGCTGTTAGAACCTGTACTGAAACCGTTATACGCGGCTTATGCCGCACTGGTCAAAGCGCGTCAGGCACGTCAGCCGCTTGATCTGGACCTGCCAGAGCGGCGCATTGTGCTGGATGATGACGGCACTGTGACCTCGGTCAGGTTCCGTGACCGGCTGGATGCGCATCGTCTGATCGAGGAATTCATGGTGCTGGCGAATGTGGCGGCGGCTGAAACTTTGATCGCCAAGCGCACCGGGCTGTTGTTCCGGGTGCACGAGGAACCTTCGCCGGAAAAGCTCGACGCATTGCGCGAGACGGTCAAGGCGGCGGGGCTGGTTCTGGCCAAAGGACAGGTGTTGCAGACACGGCACCTGAACCAATTGCTTTATGCGGCGGCCGACACGGATGATGCAGAGCTGATCAATATCTCAACATTACGCGCGATGACGCAAGCCTACTATAGTCCTGATAACTATGGGCATTTTGGCCTGGCTTTGGCGCAATACGCGCATTTCACCTCGCCGATCCGGCGTTATTCCGACCTGATTGTACATCGGGCTTTGGTCACGGCGCATGGTTGGGGCAAGGATGGGCTTTCTCCGGAAGAAGCTGACCGGCTGGAAGAGACAGGCCAGCATATTTCCGATACAGAACGCCGGTCCATGGTCGCGGAACGCGATACCACAGACCGTTATCTGGCGTCGTATCTGAGCGAGCGGGTGGGCGATGAATTCACCGGGCGCATCGCCGGGGTTGCCCGGTTTGGCGTGTTTGTGAAGATGGACGAAACCGGCGCCGACGGGCTGGTGCCAATCCGCACCATAGGGCGTGAATATTTCCACTATGACGACGAGGCCCGCACGTTGATGGGGGCAGATACCGGGCTGATTATCTCAATCGGTCAGCGGGTTACGGTACGTCTGGCTCAGGCAACGCCGTTGACCGGCGGGTTGGAATTGGAACTGTTGACACTTGAAGACAAGGCCCTGCCGAAGGGTGTCAGCCCGGCGGGCCGCAGCCCGCGCCGCAAAGTGGGCCGGGGCAAGCGCAAGGCAGACAAGATCAAGCGTAAAGTGGCGCGCAAGCGGCGCTAATACTGCCCCCCCGCCCAGACATTGGCGCAACGCGTCTGGTTGATTGATATGCCGGTTGCTCTGCCCGGAGGTTTCAAGATTAACCTACGCATGCCTTTGCCTGACGCCGTCCGCCGATCAATACCTTCCCTTGATAACATGTTATATATGACATGTTATCAAGGGAAGGTATTGATAACAGTATTGGGTCCTGCGAGCGGCTAAGTCTGAGGATAATTTGGTGTGTGTCGGCCGGTCAGTTTTTATGCGGGCCGTGTCAGGGGAGTTTTGACAGTATTGTACATGGTTGTTCTGGTGGTTTGTGCATTTTGTACATCTGATTTTCCAAGGAATTCAGGCCAAACCGTACTTGGCGGATTGATGGTGCCGGGTGCTAAAGGTGATAGGTCCGCGCGCGGCGGAGCAGCCAGGCGTGCCTATGCCTATGCCGAAGTCGGCTGGGGTGGGGCGGTCTGCGAACAAGAAAGGCGATTGTTTCAGCAAGGATGTCACCGCCTTCAGATCAACTTCTGACCGGCCGTTACGCTCTTGGGTCGAACCGGATAAGACCCGCGTGTCCGGTGATTGACGGGTTTTGCGCAAGCGGGATTAAGGCTAGGTTGGCGACGAGGCAGTCAGGCAGGTTATTTGGTATGCGTGTATTCACAGGTGCGGGTGTTATTGCGACTATGTTGGTGACAGTATCAACAACAGGGGCCTTTGCCGGTCCGGGTGAGGTGCTTCAGTCGCTGCGCCCGGTAAGTCGACCTGACAGTGTGGTGGCAAAGGTGACACCGGATCCGACCGCCAAACAGAGCCAGAGTTTTCAGCAATGGCTGGTCTCTTTCCGGCCCCGTGCGCGTGCGGCAGGGATCAGCGAGGCCGTGCTGCGGTCGGCCTTGCAGGGGGTGTCTTATGACGCCAACGTTGTGCGTCGGGATCGCAACCAATCTGAGTTTACCAAGACGATCTGGGATTATCTGGACACGGCTGTGTCTGACCTGCGGGTCGCCAACGGCAAGGCGGCGCTAAAGGCGCAGCGGGTGGCATTGGACCAGATCGAGCGTGACTATGGCGTGGACAGCCGGGTTGTTGTGGCAATCTGGGGATTGGAAAGTGCCTATGG
>DAOUQK010000270.1 GCA_030625695.1 Paracoccaceae bacterium
TTCCTGATGCCAGGAAAACCCCATGTTCACAGCATTCTTATCCAACAGAACTTCGCGTGTACCGGGCTCCTGCATCCAGGCACCCAGGGTTTCCAGCTCGGTTTCATAGGTTTCGGAAATGGTTTCGCCTAACATCGAACCGGAATATCCTGCCCGCTGAACCCGGTCGATTGGCGACGATCCGTCCGAACCGAAATGCCATGGCCGGTTCTGCTTGGACATATCAAGGGAATGGGTGGCGGCGGCGGCGGTCAGTTCGGCGTTCAGCGCAACCGGGGCGGCACCGGCGGCCGCGCGCAGCGAATTGACCGAATCCAGCATGCGGAACTGAACCTTACCGGGATTGCGAACCCTATACACTTTTGGGGCCGGCAGTCCGTCTGCCGCCAGGGTCGGTGAATTGCTTGATGGTGTATCACAGGCTGAAAGGGCCATCAGCCCCACCAGCAACAAGGAAATAATTCGTGTCATTGACCCGCCCGCAGTGATTTGTTCCATTGCCAATAGCCAACAAGTCGTCCCAGCGCAAATCTAGCGGCATATGATCGGGATTCTAACATCTGTTTGATTTGCGACTGCGGCCTAATAGTCATATGATGCGCCCGAGACAGGTTTTCACAGTCTTTTACAGTGCAGGTAATCGTTCAAATGTCACGAAACTTTTTTGTTATGCCCACCCGTCGTGGGTTTCTTGCCGGAGGGGCGGCCATGCTTGGTGCCCCGGCCCTTGCCCAAACCGAAACGGAAACGGAAACGCTGCCTTATGACCCGCTTCGTCCGCCGCCAGAGCCGGAGCCAGCGGTTCGGCGAAATATTTCCAGTTTCCGTTCGCTAAGCTGGGAGCCGTATTTCGACAACCTTAACAAGGGCGCGATTTTGGTCGATATCCGATCACGCGCCGTGCATTATTGGTCTTCGGATGAAACCACCTACAAACTGTTCCCATCCAGCGTCCCCCTGACGGATGAACTTACCCGGCGTGGGCGCACAAGTATTATCCGCAAGGTCGAAGGTCCCAGTTGGAGTCCGACACCGAACATGCAAAAACGTAATCCGGAATGGCCATCTTATGTGCCACCCGGTCCAGACAACCCTCTGGGCAGTCATGCGCTGTACCTCAGCTGGAAATATTATCGCATTCACGGCACTCATGATACGCGCAAAATCGGGCGTCAGTCGTCCAATGGCTGCATTGGGCTGTACAACGAACATATCGCCCAATTGTTCGCTTTGACCAAGGTTGGCACGCAAGTGTTGCTGATTTGACTACAATACCAGCAAACAAGTGCGGATAAGTTCAACAAGCGTTTGCAATCTGCACGCTTTACTGGTTAGAAAATGCCACGAGATATGTCTTAGGTACGCGGATCATCTAATTTGATTCGCACGAAATTTCTGGAGAAAAACATGAAAAAAATCGCTCTCGCCGCCGCTCTGGCCGCTGCCGCAACCACTGCATCTGCTGGTAGCTACTCTGAGCCGGTCATCGCACCAGCCGTTGTTGTTGAGCAGGCATCCAGCTCGTCCAGTGGCATCTTGCTGCCGCTGCTCCTGCTGGTTCTGGTTGGCGCGGCTGTCGCTTCCAACTAAGCGACGCACGACACCACATTGTGAAAAAGGCGACGAGGTTCTCGTCGCCTTTTTTGCATCTGATGCTTGAAAAACCCAGATACGGGCGCAAGACGATTGCATTTCAGGCTAATTGTTGGGTACAAACCCCTACGATGTTTGTCTTGCTAAATGGGCTGCCCATTAGGTCCGCATAAAAATCTGGAGGTTTATACATGAAGAAACTCGTTCTCGCTGCCGCTTTGGCTGCTGCCGCAACTACCGCATCTGCCGGTAGCTATTCTGAGCCGGTCATCGCACCAGCCGTTGTTGTTGAGCAGGCATCCAGCTCGTCCAGTGGCATTTTGCTGCCGCTGCTCCTGCTGGTTCTGGTAGGTGCTGCTGTCGCTTCCAACTAAGCGACGCACGACAAGATACAGAAAAGGCGGCGGGAATACCTGCCGCCTTTTTTGCGTGGGAATATCTGGCTGCTGATAGCCAAATGAATGACCTGTCAAAGTGTCGTAGGGTGGGGTTTTACCCCACCACCCTTCCAACGGGCGGCGGGGTGAAACCCCGCCCTACCCATGACTGAGATCCCGGATCAAGTCCGGGATGCGCCTGCGTCAGGCCAGCCAGCCCTGCAGATTCTGGTCGATCACGTCGCACAGCGCCTTAATGTGCGGCGCGCCATCGTTCAGACAGGGGATATAGGCAAAGTTCTGTCCACCTGCGGCCTCAAAACTTTCCCTGATTTCTTCTTCGATCTCGAACAGGGTTTCAATGCAATCGGCGGAAAACGCGGGTGAACAGATGGCGATGTTTTTCTTGCCGGATTGGGCCAGCCGCGCCACTTCCTCGACAGTATATGGCTGCAACCATTCCTCTGGCCCGAACTGGGACTGAAAGGTCGAGGTGATTGCCGTATCGTTCCAGCCAAGCCGGAGTTGCAACAATCGTGTAGTTTCAAGGCATTGGTCGTAATACGGATCACCTTCGGCGATATACCGCTTTGGCATGCCGTGGTACGAACAAACCAGGACATCAGGGCGCCAACCAAGCCCGTCATAGTGATCTTTAACCGACAAGGCGAGAGCATCAATATACGATTCGCGATGGCAATAGGCGTCAACGGTCCGGGCCTCTGGCTGCCACTTTTCCTGTCCTAACGCGGCAAAAAATGCGTCATTGGCGGTGGCAGTCGTGGCCCCGGCATATTGCGGATAAAGCGGGAAAAACAGGATCTTGCGGCAACCTGCTTTGATCATTTTGTCTACCTTGGACTGGGTGGTCGGGTTGCCATATCGCATACAGAAATCGACCAACACCCGGTCTCCATGCGCATTTTGCATGGCCTCGGCAATGGCCAAGGTCTGCGCCTTGGTGATGGTCATTAGCGGGCTTTCATTCGCCTCGTGGTTCCAGATGGATTTATAATCCGCACCCGACGTGAAGGGCCGTTTGCTAAGGATCACCAGTTGCAACAGCGGTTGCCACTTCCAGGCCGGGTAATCTATCACCCGCTTGTCACTCAGAAATTCACCCAAATACCGGCGCATCGACCAATAGTCATAGCCATCCGGGGTGCCCAGATTGGCCAGCAAGATGCCGATTTTGTCTGGCGGTGATTGGGTTGGCGACGATTGGGGCTGGCTATTTGGCAAGGTGTCTTCCTGTTTTATGCGCTGGGCATGCAGATAAACGCTTTTGCGGGCGGGTCAATCTGGCAAGCGATGTTCAGCAACACTCAACGCGTCTGCCAACCGGGTTTGCGCCGATCCGGGTCGTTTCGGTTTGGGTTGATTGTCGGACGGGGACCAACCGGTCAGGCAGATCAGTTCAAAACTGGCATTTATGCGCCCGTTGTCGGTGCAAAACAGCCTTTTATACAATTCCGAGGCCGCATCAAACACGCCCCGCCGGGTTGGATGGCGCAAACGGCCCGCCAATGCGTTGGCCTCACCCATTGCCCGCAGATCGTGCATCAGGTGCGTCATGTCGCGGTAAGTCACTGTATGGGATATCGAATCAGCCACCGGAAGGGTCAGCCCGGCGCGTTGCAGCAACCCACCCATGTCACGAATTTCGGCCATCGGCGCAATGCGCGGCGACAGCCCGCCGGTTACCGTGCTTTCGGCCTGCGCCAATACCGAGCGAAGTTCGTTCAAAGTCTGCCCGCCCAGCAGGATCGCCAGACATAACCCATCTTCTTTCAAGGCGCGGCGGCATTGAATTAACTGCCCAACCGGGTCTTCGGCCCAATGCAGGCACATGGCGTGGATCACCAGATCAAACCGCGCCTCGGACAGTTGCAAGGCTTCATGGTCTTCGACAATCACCGCATCCGGGAAATCAGCGGCCCAGATATCAGGAAAAGGTGTGACGATGGCCGTTTTGGTAAACCTCTTGTTAACCATTGCCAGACGATCCTGTATCTCGTCACGGGCCAATTCGTGCAGGAACATGGCGTCCGGGGTTGCCCGTTTACGATGGGCACGCAGGGCGGGTCGGTCAAACAGGGAAGGTGCGGCTTTCATGGGTGTTTACTAGGGCTATGTGGGCAGGGTTACAAACAGCTGTTGAACTACTGTATCCGCCGCGCTGTTTGGGTTGCGGGGTGATTGTTGACAGTGATTTTGGCCTATGTGGTTCATGTTGGGCTGAAACGCCATTCATCGGCGGCACGGTCTGTGATGCCTGCGGCGTTCCCCTGCCGGGCGAGGCAGACGGGTTTCGGATAGAATGCGACGATTGCATGAAGGTGCCGCGCCCCTGGAAACAGGGCCGGGCGGCCCTTGTGTACAAGGACCGGGGACGTTCGATGGTTCTGGCCTTGAAACACGGCGACCGGCCCGAAATCGCACAGCCTGCCGGGCTTTGGATGGCAAGGGCAGCCCGGCCATTTCTAAAGGATGGGATGTTGATTGCGCCAGTGCCATTGCATTGGACCCGGATGCTGAAACGCAAATACAACCAATCGGCCCTTTTGGCGGATGCATTGGCGCAAGAGTCCGGATTGACCATGTGCCCGGACCTGTTGGTGCGTTTCAAACGGACCACGTCGCAGGATGGCAAATCGGCGGCCATGCGGTTTGCCGACATGGCCGGGGTTATCAAACCGCATCCCAAACGGCGCCACCGAATGGCGGGGCGGGCGGTGCTGTTGGTGGATGATGTGATGACATCGGGGGCGACTTTGACGGCTTGTGCCGAGGCGTGTCGCGTCGGCGGGGCCAAGGAAATTTACGTTGTGACACTGGCGCGCGTTGCAAAGGCTGACTAAATCCGTGACAAACACACGACTGTTCAAGGATCTATGTTATGCAACCTGTCGAAATCTATACTTCTCCCCTTTGCGGCTTCTGCCACGCCGCCAAACGCCTGCTGAAACAGAAAGGCGTGAATTTCTCAGAAGTTAATGTCTTCCTGCATCCCTCGCGCAAACCCGAAATGATCAAGCGTGCAGGCGGCGGGCACACTGTGCCGCAGATTTTCATCGGCGATACCCACGTTGGCGGCTGCGACGAGCTTTATGCGCTTGAGAGTGCCGGCAAGCTGGATTCGCTGCTGGCCGCATGATGAAAACCGCATTGGTTCAGCTATGCTCAGGCGACGACCC
>DAOUQK010000252.1 GCA_030625695.1 Paracoccaceae bacterium
TCGATGCGCCAGATACTCGAGATCGTCAGACGCACCTATTGCGGCACGTTTGCGCTGCAATACATGCATATTTCCAACCCGGAAGAGGCCGGCTGGCTGAAGGAACGGATCGAAGGGTTCGGTAAGGAAATTCAGTTCACCAAGATGGGTCGCAAGGCAATCCTGAACAAGATGGTCGAGGCCGAGGGTTTTGAGAAATTCCTGCATGTAAAATACATGGGCACCAAGCGGTTTGGTCTGGATGGCGGCGAAAGCCTGATCCCGGCGATGGAGCAGATCATCAAGCGTGGCGGCGCGCTTGGCGTGCGCGACATCGTTATCGGCATGCCGCACCGGGGGCGTCTTAGCGTGCTGGCCAATGTGATGCAAAAACCGTACCGCGCGATTTTCAACGAATTTCAGGGCGGGTCGTTCAAACCCGAGGATGTGGATGGCTCGGGCGATGTGAAATACCATCTGGGCGCGTCATCGGACCGGGAATTTGATGGCAATTCGGTGCATTTGTCCCTTACAGCCAACCCATCGCATCTTGAGGCGGTGAACCCGGTGGTTCTTGGCAAGGTACGCGCCAAACAGGATCAGCAACGCGATCAGGAACGCACCACAACACTGGCAATCCTGCTGCACGGTGACGCGGCGTTTGCCGGTCAGGGTGTGGTGGCTGAATGTTTTGGTCTTAGTGGCCTGAAGGGGCACAAGACCGGCGGCACCATGCATATTGTCGTCAATAACCAGATCGGATTTACCACGGCTCCGCATTTCAGCCGTTCATCCCCCTACCCCACCGATATCGCGATGATGGTCGAAGCGCCAATCTTTCACGTCAATGGCGATGATCCCGAGGCGGTGGTGCATGCCGCCCGTGTCGCCACCGAGTTCCGTCAGAAATTCCATAAAGACGTGGTTCTGGATATCTTTTGTTACCGCAGGTTTGGTCATAACGAAGGCGATGAGCCGATGTTCACCAACCCGCTGATGTACAAAAAGATCAAGACGCAAAAAACCTCGCTTAGCCTTTACACCGAGCGGTTGGTGCGGGACGGGCTGATTCCTGAAGGCGAGATTGAGGATATGAAAGCGGCGTTTCAGGCGCATCTTAATCAAGAGTTTGAGGCCGGGACCAATTACAAACCCAACAAGGCCGATTGGCTGGATGGGCGTTGGTCACATCTGGACAAAAACAAAGAGGATTATGCCCGCGGTCAGACTTCAATCGCGCCGGAAACATTTGCCGAGATTGGCGCGTCTTTGTCGCGTGCGCCAGAGGGCTTTCCGCTGCATAAAACCATTGGTCGTCTGCTGGAAGCCAAGAAAGACATGTTCGATACGGGCCAAGGGTTTGATTGGGCCACGGGCGAGGCTTTGGCCTTTGGCGCCCTTCTGACCGAAGGCTTTCCGGTTCGCCTATCCGGGCAGGATGCTACGCGAGGAACATTCAGTCAGCGTCATTCCGGGTTGATCAATCAGGATACCGAAGAACGGTATTTTCCGTTGAACAACATCCGCGCGGGGCAAGCGCAATATGATGTGATTGATTCCATGCTTTCGGAATACGCGGTTCTGGGGTTTGAATATGGCTATACCCTGGCCGAACCTAATGCGCTGGTTCTGTGGGAAGCACAGTTCGGTGATTTTGCCAATGGTGCGCAGATCATGTTCGATCAGTTCATCAGTTCGGGCGAAAGCAAATGGTTGCGCATGTCTGGCCTGGTCGTTCTTTTGCCGCATGGCTTTGAGGGTCAGGGGCCTGAGCATTCCTCGGCCCGGCTCGAACGGTTCCTGCAAATGTGCGGGCAGGACAACTGGATCGTTGCCAACTGCACGACGCCGGCCAATTATTTCCACATCCTGCGGCGGCAGATGAGCCGGACATTCCGCAAACCACTGATTTTGGTGACACCCAAATCACTGCTGCGCCACAAAGGCGCGGTCAGTACGGCTGAGGATTTCACCACTGGCTCCAGCTTTCACCGCGTCCTCTGGGATGATGCGCAAAAAGGCAATTCCGATACGGAACTGGTTGAAGACGCGGCCATCAAACGGGTGGTGATGTGTTCCGGTAAAGTTTATTTCGATTTGCTTGCGGAACGCGACGAGCGGGGGATCAACGATATCTATCTGATGCGGGTGGAACAGTTTTATCCGTTCCCGGCGATCTCGATGGTGAATGAGCTGAAGCGCTTTAAGCAGGCTGAAATCGTCTGGTGCCAGGAAGAGCCGAAAAACCAAGGAGCCTGGACCTTTATCGAACCCAATATCGAATGGGTGCTGGGCCGGATTGAGGCCGATCACCCCAGACCGCGTTATGTCGGTCGCGCCACATCGGCCTCGCCTGCGACGGGCATGGCCAGCCAACACAAAGCCCAGCAAGCAGCCCTTGTTGACGAAGCATTGACCATCGAAGGATCAAACTGATGACAACCGAAATCCGCGTGCCCACCCTGGGCGAATCCGTCACCGAAGCCACGGTTGCCACCTGGTTCAAAAAACCGGGCGATACGGTCGCTGTCGACGAAATGTTGTGCGAGTTGGAGACCGACAAGGTCACGGTCGAAGTGCCCAGCCCGACCGCCGGGACCATTGGCGAAATTATTGCCGCCGAAGGGGAAACCGTTGGCGTCAACGCGTTATTGGCGACAATTGCCGAAGGCGCAGGGGCGGATGCAAGCCCTGTCGCACCGGCACCACGGGCGGCTGCGGGCGCTGGATCGGTTGATGTGATGGTGCCCACTTTGGGCGAATCCGTGACTGAGGCCACCGTCAGCACCTGGTTCAAAGCTATTGGCGACACGGTCGCGCAGGACGAAATGCTGTGCGAGTTGGAAACCGACAAGGTCTCGGTCGAGGTTCCCAGCCCTGCCGCCGGGACATTGGCGGAAATTTCTGCGCCAGAAGGTGCGACCGTAGATGCGAGCGCCAAACTGGCGGTGATTTTGCCGTCTGGTTCTGTCGCCACTTCGGCCCCGACATCCGCCGCTGCCCCGGCAGCTGCGGCCACGTCCGCGGACGTGAAGAACGCGCCATCCGCCGAAAAGGCCATGGCCGAAGCCGGGGTCAGCGCCGATGCCATCACCGGAACGGGCCGCGATGGTCGGGTTATGAAGGAAGACGTGGCGAAAGCAGTATCTGCGGCATCAGCCCCGGCGGCTGCGCCGACCGTGCCCGCCCCGCCTGCCCAACGAGCACCCGTCGCCGCAAACGACGCCGCGCGCGAGGAGCGGGTCAAGATGACCCGACTACGCCAGACCATCGCCAGACGGTTAAAGGAAAGTCAGAACACGGCAGCGCAGCTGACCACCTATAACGAGGTGGACATGAGTGAAATCATGGCCTTGCGCACGAAGTACAAAGAACAGTTTGAGAAGAAACATGGTGCGCGGCTTGGGTTTATGTCGTTCTTTACCAAAGCCTGTTGTCATGCCCTGAAAGAGGTGCCCGAAGTCAACGCCGAGATTGACGGCACTGACATTGTCTACAAGAACTTTGTGCATATGGGCGTGGCTGCTGGCACCCCTACTGGCCTTGTGGTGCCGGTTATTCGCGATGCAGATTCGATGTCGTTTGCCGAGATTGAAAAGGCCATTGCCGAAAAGGGTCGGCGCGCGCGGGATGGCAAACTGAGCATGGCGGAAATGCAGGGCGGGACGTTCACGCTCTCTAATGGTGGGGTTTATGGCTCGCTGATGTCCTCGCCCATTTTGAACCCACCGCAATCGGGCATATTGGGCATGCACAAAATTCAGGACCGGCCTATGGCGATCAACGGCGAGGTGGTGATCCGGCCGATGATGTATCTGTCGCTGTCTTATGATCACCGGATTGTCGACGGTAAGGGCGCGGTGACGTTTCTGGTGCGGGTCAAGGATGCGCTGGAAGATCCGCGTCGGTTGTTGATGGATTTGTAAGCGGAGTGCTGCGTGAAATCACGCACCCTACGGATGGATTTGGACAAAGGTTGGACGGAAAATGGCAAACTATGACGTAATCATCATCGGCGCGGGCCCCGGCGGCTATGTCTGCGCCATTCGTTGTGCGCAACTGGGCCTGAAAACGGCTGTGATTGAAGGGCGTGAGACGCTGGGGGGGACCTGTCTGAATGTCGGTTGTATCCCGTCCAAGGCGTTGCTGCACGCCAGCCATTCTTTGCACGAGGCGCAACATAATTTTGCCAAGATGGGCCTGAAAGGCAAGTCGCCCAGTGTCGATTGGAAACAGATGCTGGCCTATAAGGATGAGGTCATTGACGGCAACACTAAAGGCATCGAATTCCTGTTCAAAAAGAACAAGGTAGACTGGCTTAAGGGGTGGGGTTCGATCCCTGCCGCGGGGCAAGTCAAAGTCGGGGATGAGGTGCATACCGCGAAAAATATCGTTGTTGCAAGCGGCTCGGAGCCTTCCGCCCTGCCCGGCGTTGAGGTGGATGAAAAGGTGGTTGTGACCTCGACCGGCGCGTTGGCGTTGGGCAAGGTACCCAAGCGGTTGGTGGTGATTGGCGCAGGCGTGATCGGGTTGGAACTGGGAAGCGTTTATGCGCGGTTGGGATCTGACGTAACGGTGATCGAGTTCCTGAAGGAAATCACGCCGGGGATGGACAAAGACGTGCAGAAAACCCTGCAACGCAGCCTGAAAAAACAAGGGTTGAAATTCATCATGGGGGCAGCGGTGCAAAAGACCGAGGCCAGTAAGACCAAGGCGAAACTGACCTATAAGTTGCTGAAAGACGACAGCGAACATGTGCTTGATGCTGACACCGTTCTGGTCGCCACGGGGCGGCGTCCGTTTACCGATGGTCTTGGGCTGGAGGCATTGGGTGTGGCGTTGGAGCGTGGACAGATCAAGGTCGGCAAGGATTGGCAGACCGGCGTCAAAGGCATTTATGCGATTGGCGATACCATTGCCGGGCCGATGCTGGCACATAAGGCCGAGGATGAGGGCATGGCGGTGGCCGAGCAACTGGCGGGCAAACACGGCCATGTCAATTATTCGGTGATTCCGGGGGTGATATATACAGCGCCCGAGGTGGCGAGTGTGGGCCAGACCGAACAGGCGTTGAAAGAGGCCGGGCATGATTACAAGGCGGGAAAGTTTCAGTTCATGGGCAATGCCCGCGCCAAAACCAATTTCGCCGCTGAAGGGTTTGTGAAAATCCTGGTCGACAGAAAAACCGACCGGATTTTGGGCGCGCATATTGTTGGTCCGGCTGCCGGTGAGTTGATTCACGAGGTCTGCGTGGCGATGGAATTCGGGGCCTCTGCCGAGGATCTGGCCCTGACATGTCATGCCCACCCGACGTATTCAGAGGCTGTTCGCGAGGCGGCATTGGCCTGTGGTGACGGGGCTATTCATATGTAAATCTACCACGCGGGGGCTGCTACCACATGGTTATGGCTGCCCGCGGCCCCCACAACAGGTCGTATTCGGCGCCACCCACTTCGCCATCCGTCAACTCGGCCAGCATGTCGCCGACTGTGGGCAAGTCGGCGCTTTGATCGCCTGATGTCCAGGTTTTTGCACGCAACAAGGCACGGGCGCATTGGCTGTAAATTTC
>DAOUQK010000097.1 GCA_030625695.1 Paracoccaceae bacterium
CTGGAACGCCACCGCGAGGGGCTGCGGATGAGTGATCTTTCCGCCAAGCTCAAGGTGTCCAACGGCAATGTGACGGGTATTATCGACCGGCTGGTGGGCGATGGCATGGTTGAGCGCGCGTCGGTAGATGGGGATCGTCGCGCGATGCGGGTGCGTTTGACCCCGGCCGGGGTGATCTGGTTTGGCGACATGGCCAGAGAGCACGAGGTCTGGGTAGATGAATTATTGGCCGGGCATGATGCGAACGATCTGGAACAATTGATCGCGCAATTATCCCGCATAGGAGAGGAAGCAAGTGATGAGTGATATGGCGGGGCTAACCCCTGAGCATTTCGACTGGAGTGTGTCGGGCAGTGTGGCGACCATACGGTTGCAGGGGGCGACGCGTAAGAACCCTTTGACGTTTGAGAGTTATGCAGAGTTGCGCGATACATTTCGCGCACTGGTCTATGCGGATGATATCGACGTTGTGGTGTTTGCCTCAAACGGCGGGAATTTCTGTTCCGGGGGGGATGTGCATGACATCATTGGCCCGCTGGTGGCGATGGATATGAAGCAGTTGCTGGCGTTCACCCGAATGACCGGCGATCTGGTCAAGGCGATGTTGCATTGCGGCAAGCCGATCATTGCCGCCGTTGACGGGATCTGTGTCGGGGCCGGCGCAATCATTGCCATGACGGCGGATATGCGGCTGGCGACCCCTGCGGCCAAATGCGGATTTCTGTTTACCCGGGTCGGGCTGGCGGGCTGTGACATGGGGGCCTGTGCGATGCTGCCCCGAATCATCGGTCAGGGGCGCGCGGCAGAGTTGCTGTATACCGGGCGCACCATGAGTGCCGAAGAAGGGGCTGCCTGGGGGTTCTGGAATTCTTTGCACGAGGCGGACGCGCTGGACGCGGCGGCGGCGGCGTTGGCGCAGCGATTAGCGCAGGGTCCGGTGTTTGCCCATGGGATCACCAAGACACAGCTTAACCAAGAGTGGAACATGTCGCTGGATCAGGCGATTGAGTCTGAGGCGCAGGCACAGGCGATCTGCATGCAGACGCGGGATTTTGAGCGGGCGTATCGGGCGTTTGTTGGTAAGGAGCGGCCTGAGTTTCAGGGGGATTGAGATTAAGGCGAGTGTCGGAATTTGAGTTTATTTAGCAAGATGAAGAGGGAGCGTTGGCGATAATGTCTGACCGTTCATTTCTGGAGTGGCCGTTTTTTGAGGATCGGCATCGCGAATTGGCCGAGATGGTTGAGGCCTGGGCCGTGGCGCATTTGCCGGTCGATCATGGGGATGTGGACGGGGCCTGTCGCGGGCTGGTGCGCGCCATGGGCAAGGCCGGAATTTTGCGCCATTCCGGTGGGGTGAAATTGGATGTACGCTCGCTCTGTTTGATCCGTGAGACACTGGCGCGCCATGACGGGTTGGCGGATTTTGCCTTTGCCATGCAGGGGCTTGGCATGGGGGCGGTGTCGTTGTTTGGCTCTGATGTGCAGCGCGAATGGCTGGATAAGACCCGCGCGGGCACGGCAATCTCCGGCTTTATGCTGACTGAACCGGTGGCGGGGTCGGATGTGGCCAATATGGCGACGACGGCGCAGAGAGTTGGCGATGAATTTGTGTTGAATGGCGAGAAGACCTGGATTTCCAATGGCGGGATCGGTGACATCTATACGGTGATTGCCCGCACCGGCGAGGCGCCGGGCGCACGCGGGTTATCGGCCTTTCTGGTGCCCGGGGATATCGCGGGTTTAAGCGTGGTGGAACGGTTGGAAGTGATCGCCCCACATCCGTTGGCGCGGTTGAGGTTTGAAGATGTACGCCTGCCCGCCTCGGCGATGATTGGCGAGGCGGGGCGTGGGTTTGCCATTGCCATGTCGGTGCTGGATGTGTTCCGCTCGACCGTCGGGGCGGCGGCATTGGGGTTTGCGCGACGGGCCATGGATGAAAGCCTGAAGCGGTCGCAAGAGCGCCAGGTGTTTGGAGCACCGCTGTTTGATTTGCAGATGGTTCAGGGGCATATTGCCGATATGGCGCTGGGGATTGATGCCAGTGCGTTGCTGATTTACCGCGCCGCCTGGGCCAAAGACCAAGGTGCCGCAAGGGTGACACGAGAGGCGGCAATGGCCAAGCTGCATGCCACCGAGACGGCGCAGAAGGTGATTGATGCCGCTGTGCAGTTGCACGGAGGCGACGGGGTGCGGCACGGGCATATCGTTGAAAGCCTGTATCGCGAGATACGCGCGTTGCGGATTTATGAAGGGGCGTCGGACGTGCAAAAGGTGGTGATTGCACGCCAAGCCTTGAGCGAGGGAATCACATGAAACTGGGACCAAGCGGGCATAGCGACACCTTCAGTCGGGATAATCTGCCGCCGCAGGATTTGTGGCCGGACCTGAATACGCACGAGTTTCATTATCCGGATTACTTTAATATCGGCGTCGAACTGACGGATCGTATTGTTGAAAAGGGCATGGGCGACCGCACCGCACTGATCGGCAATGGGCGGCGGCGCACCTATAAAGAGCTGACCGACTGGACCAACCGTCTGGCAAGGGTTCTGGTCGAGGATTACGGGGTGAAACCGGGTAACCGGGTGCTGATCCGGTCGGCCAATAATCCGGCGATGGTGGCCTGTTGGCTGGCCGCAACCAAGGCGGGCGCGGTGGTGGTCAATACCATGCCGATGCTGCGGGCAGGTGAGTTGGTCCAGATCGTTGACAAAGCGCAGGTGACACTGGCGTTATGTGATACGCGGCTGATGGATGAAATGGTCTCCTGTGCCAAATCCAGCGATACCCTGGACAAGGTGATCGGCTTTGACGGCACCGCCAATCATGACGCCGAACTGGACCGGGCCGCCTTGAACAAGCCAGTGGATTCCCTGCATGTACGCACTGGCCGCGATGATGTGGCGCTGCTTGGCTTTACTTCGGGCACCACCGGAGAGCCCAAAGCGACCATGCATTTTCATCGCGATATCATGGCGATTGCCGATGGATACGCACGCGAAGTACTTGGCGTCACATCGGACGATGTGTTTGTCGGCTCTCCTCCTTTGGCATTTACCTTTGGCTTGGGTGGCATGGCGGTGTTCCCGTTGTATTTTGGCGCCTGCGCCGTGCTGCTTGAGGCCGCGACCCCGGCCAATCTGATCGAAATAATCGAGACCCACAAAGCCACCATCTGTTTCACCGCCCCCACCGCGTACCGGGTGATGCTGGCGGCGATGGAAAAAGGCGCGGACCTGTCATCGCTACGCGCGGCTGTCTCGGCCGGAGAAACCCTGCCCGAGCCAGTCTATCACGACTGGATCGAGAAGACCGGCAAGCCGATGCTGGATGGAATTGGCGCGACAGAAATGTTGCATATCTTTGTTTCCAACCGGTTTGACGACCATCGACCGGCCTGTACCGGCAAGGTTGTCACCGGGTATGAGGCGCGGGTGATTGATCGGGATGGCGTGGAATTACCGTATGGCGAGGTCGGGCGATTGGCCGTTCGGGGGCCTACGGGGTGCCGGTATCTGGGGGATGCAGACCGTCAGGCGGGCTATGTTCTGGACGGCTGGAACCTGACCGGCGACTCGTTTTCAATGGACGCGGACGGTTATCTTTATTTCGCCGCGCGGTCGGATGATATGATCATTTCATCCGGTTATAACATCGCCGGCCCTGAGGTTGAGGCCGCATTGCTGGCGCATGGGGACGTGGCCGAATGCGGGGTGATCGGGGTGCCGGACGAGGCGCGTGGCACCATTGTCGAGGCCCATGTGGTTTTGAAGGACGGGGTTGAGGCAAGTGCCGCACAGGCCAAGCTTTTACAGGATTTTGTCAAGGCACGGATTGCGCCGTATAAATACCCAAGATCGGTGCGTTTCATTGATACTTTGCCAAAAACCCAGACTGGCAAGATCCAGCGGTTTCGGCTGCGACAGGATTGAAGGAAAAGCCACGTCGAACTTGAGCGACCGACAAACATATCGCCGCGCCTATTCGGGCCACAAAGCCCCGGAATGGATCACGATCGACGATGGTGCGATGGGCCGGTCCCGGTGAAATTCGGGTTGGTGCATGCCTTGGCGCACCGTCTTTGGCGCACCGTCTTTCCGCCGGAGTTGCCTCGAATGTCGTTCGCAGGTTGGTCAACATAACGCCATCACCACTCAGACGCCCCACCGCCAACGCCGTACCGGCCGCATTCGCAAACGCTGTCTTGGGTCGCTGGGTGACTGCATGATTCCAGTAAGACTGGATGCGCTCTGGAGGGTCCAATCAGCGATGAAACAGGTGTGATGTGGCAACAGGCGGCGTAAAGCCACCTGTGAAACCAATTGTTTCGAGAAAACCAATCTATGCCGCCGTTAGGGGACTTTCCTTTTTATCATATGTTGCCTAGGCTTAAGGTCGGACAAAATGTTCCACTCAGGGAGAAAGAAACATGAAAAAACTACTTATGGCCAGTGCGGCCATTGCGCTTGCAACCAGCACCGCCTTTGCCGGCAGTCACGCCACCGAGGTCAAACTTGGCATTCTGATCGGCTTTACCGGGCCAATTGAATCGCTAACCGGCCCTATGGCGGGTGGTGCCGAACTGGCAATGAAGGAAGTATCCGACAGTGGTAAACTGCTGGACGCGGCCACGGTCACGTCCATGCGCGCCGATTCAGGTTGTATTGACAATGGCTTGGCCACTTCGAACGCAGAACGTCTGATTGCTGACGGCATCAATGGGCTGATTGGTGGCGATTGTTCCGGTATCACCGGTGCGGTGCTGCAAAACGTGGCAATTCCAAACGGCATGGTGATGATCTCACCTTCGGCCACAAGCCCGGGTCTTTCGACCATGGAAGACAACAACCTGTTCTTCCGTACATCTCCGTCAGATTCGCGCGAAGGTCAGGTGATGGCCATTATCCTGCAGGAACATGGCGTCAAGTCAATCGCTTTGACCTATACCAACAACGACTATGGCAAGGGTCTGGCCGACGCGATCAAAACTTCGTTCGAAGCCGTTGGCGGCGAAGTGACGATCTATGCCGCGCATGAAGACGGCAAAGCGGACTATTCCGCGGAAGTTGGCGCATTGGCGTCGGCGGGTGGCGACCTTTTGGTTGTGGCCGGTTATCTGGACCAGGGTGGTCTTGGGATCATTCAGGCAGCACTGGACACGGGCGCGTTTGATACATTCGGTCTGCCAGGTGGCATGATCGGTGAAAACCTGCCCAAGAATGTTGGTCCTGATCTTGATGGATCATATGGCCAGTATGCCAGCTCCGAAGGCAAAGGTCCCGACACCTTCAACAAGATGGCCGAAGCGGCCGGGTTTGACGGCACATCGCCTTATGCCCCCGAAAGCTATGACGCGGCGGCCTTGTTCATGTTCGCCATGCAGGCGGCAGATTCGACTGATCCGGCCAAGTATGGATCGCATATTTTCGACGTGGCCAATGCGCCCGGCGAAAAGATCTATCCTGGTGAGCTGGCCAAGGGTCTTGAGATCATCGCCGGTGGTGGTGATATCGACTATGTCGGGGCATCCTCGGTCGAGCTGATTGGACCGGGCGAAAGTGCCGGCACCTACCGCGAGATCGTCGTCAAGGACGGCAAAAACGTGACGGTCAAATTCCACTAAAGTGGACTGATTGAAAATCTGGCACCCCGGCCCTCTCATGTGGGCCGGGGTGCTTTTTACAAATAAAGGCCGCAGGAAATGCGGTTACCGGCGAAATTGTCGGGGTACAGTCAAGTTTCGGTAGGTTTCCGGGGGGGAAGGCACGAATGATCGTCGTTGAAGACGTACACAAACATTTTGGCGGGTTTCACGCAGTTGACGGGGCCTCGCTTGAGATTACCGAAGGGTCGATCACCGGGTTGATCGGGCCGAATGGGGCCGGGAAAACCACACTTTTCAATGTCATTGCCGGGGTATTGCCGCCAACGTCGGGGCGGGTGTTTATGACGGGTGAAGATATCACCGGCCTGCCGCCGCATGAGTTGTTCCATAAAGGGCTGCTACGGACGTTTCAGATTGCCCATGAATTTGCGTCGATGACCTGTCGCGAGAACCTGATGATGGTGCCCGGCGGGCAATCGGGTGAGACGTTGTGGAATACCTGGGTGGGGCGCAAGCGCATCGCTGACGAGGAACGCGCCCTGGCAGCACGCGCCGATGAGGTGCTGGAGTTTCTGACTGTCGAGCATCTGGCGGATGAGAAAGCCGGTCAGATTTCCGGCGGACAGAAGAAGTTGTTGGAACTGGGGCGCACCATGATGGTGGATGCGCGCATTGTGTTTCTGGATGAAGTCGGTGCCGGGGTGAACCGGACGTTGCTGAACACCATTGGCGACGCGATCCTGCGGTTGAATGCCGAACGGGGCTATACCTTTGTGGTGATCGAACATGACATGGATTTCATTGGTCGTCTGTGTGATCCGGTGATTTGCATGGCTGAGGGCAAGGTTCTGGCAAAGGGTACATTGGACGAGATCAAGGCCAATGAGGCGGTGATCGAGGCCTATTTGGGCACCGGTAGTAAGCATAAGGTGACGGCATGATATGGTTGCTGGGTTCGGGACCCTCCGGGGGGAGTTTATCTTGCGAGATGAAGCAGGAGCAGTGGCATGACTGAGCCGTTTCTGATTGGTGAAATGATGACCGGCGGCTATGGTCAAGGGCCGGATATTCTGCATGAATGTACGATTTCCGCCAGTAAGGGCGAGATTTCGGTGATTGTCGGGCCGAATGGGGCGGGCAAATCCACCGCGATGAAGGCGGTATTTGGTATGCTGGATCTGCGCGGCGGGGCGGTGCGGTTGGATGGCGAGGATATATCGGGTCTTAGTCCGCAGGACCGGGTGGTCAAGGGCATGGGGTTTGTGCCGCAGAACGCCAATATCTTTACCTCACTGACAGTTGAAGAGAACCTTGAAATGGGCGCGTTTATCCGGCGCGATGATTTTTCCGACACGATGGCGCAGGTTTATGATCTGTTTCCGATCCTGAAAGAAAAGCGGTTGCAGGCGGCAGGCGAATTGTCAGGCGGGCAGCGTCAGCAGGTCGCTGTGGGGCGGGCGTTGATGACCCAACCCAAGGTTTTGATGCTGGACGAGCCAACGGCGGGGGTGTCGCCGATTGTCATGGATGAGTTGTTTGACCGGATCATTGAAGTGGCGCGCAGTGGCATTCCGATTCTGATGGTCGAACAGAACGCGCGTCAGGCGTTGGAGATTGCCGATCGGGGCTATGTTCTGGTGCAGGGGCGTAATGCGTACAGCGGGACGGGCAAGGAATTGCTGAATGATCCTGAGGTTCGCAAGAGTTTTCTGGGGGGGGGAGGATGATTTGCAGAGGTGGCGGGGTGAACCCCGCCCTACGGCTTATTTTTGGTGTTTCAATTGCGTTCCTTGCGGCATCGCAATCTTTCGCGGCGCAGTCGTATCGGTGTGTTTTCACCCAAGAGTGCCCGACCGGCGATGCCTGCTCTGCCTATGATCCACGTGAGGTGTCATTTTTTCGCAAAGATGGCCCCACCGGTCTCTGGACGCTGACATCTGCGGATGACCCGGACATTCCCTTTACTCAGCTGCCATTCGAAACTGAGGACCTGCGCGCCTTTGTGTCAACTTCGGTTGATCCCGGCGCGTCGGCTGTGTCGCTGTTGACAGTATTCAGTGATGGCCAGGCAATCTTGGGCATCCACGGCGTGTTTTTCACACCCGGCTCTGTAACTCATCTGGGCACCTGCGTGCCAAAGGACAGCTAATGGATTTTCTTAACGCAATTGTGGCGATCTCGAACTATATTCTGGTGCCCGGCATCGCCTATGGCAGCCAGTTGGCGCTTGGCGCACTTGGGGCGACCTTGGTTTATGGCATCCTGCGGTTTTCGAATTTTGCCCATGGCGATACCATGGCGTTTGGCACCATGGTGACGATCCTTGTGACCTGGTGGATGCAGTCGGTGGGGATATCGTTGGGGGGGGTGTTGCCAACCGCCCTTTTGGCACTGCCGTTTGGTATTCTTGGCTGTATGGCGCTGGTGTTGTTCACCGACCGCTTTGTCTATCGGTTTTACCGGCGGCAAAAGGCCAAGCCGGTCATTCTGGTAATCGTCTCGATGGGGGTGATGTTCATCATGAACGGCGTCGTGCGCTTTATCATCGGCCCCAATGACCAACGCTTTGCCGATGGTGAGCGGTTTATTATTTCCGCGCGGGATTTCAAGGCGATGACCGGCTTGCGCGAAGGGTTGGCGATCAAGACGACGCAGGGGATTACCGTGATCACCGCCGTTATCGTTGTGGTGCTGCTGTTTTGGTTTCTGAACCGGACCCGCACCGGGAAATCCATGCGGGCCTATTCGGATAACGAGGATCTGGCCTTGCTGTCTGGCATCAACCCGGAACGGGTGGTGATGTATACCTGGTTGATTGTCGCGGCCTTGGCGACGGTGGCGGGGACATTGTATGGGCTGGACAAGACGTTCAAACCGTTCACTTATTTCCAGTTGTTGTTGCCGATCTTTGCGGCGGCGATTGTCGGCGGTCTGGGTAACCCTCTGGGGGCCATTGCCGGGGGGTATATCATTGCATTCAGTGAGGTGACGATCACCTATGCTTGGAAGAAGGTGCTGAAGTACCTCATGCCCGAGAGCCTTGAGCCGTCGAGCTTGGTGCAGCTTCTCAGTACCGATTACAAATTTGCGGTGTCGTTTGCCATATTGCTGATTGTGTTGCTGTTTCGGCCGACCGGCTTGTTCGCGGGGAAAGCATCATGAACGAACTGATGAAAAATACTGCCCTGTTTGCGCTGGTCGGCACATTGATCCTGATAACCGGCTTCATGCAAAGCTGGAATGCGGCCATTTTGATCCTTAACATGGGACTTATATCGGCAATTATGGCGATTGGTGTGAACCTTCAGTGGGGGTTTGCCGGATTGTTCAATATCGGCATCATGGGATTTGTGGCAATTGGCGGGCTGGCTACGGTGCTGGTGTCGATGCCTGCCACCCCCGGGGCATGGGATGCCGGCGGCATGGGCGTGGTTATCGGTCTGTTGCTGGGGGCGGCAACCGTGGCTGGCGCGGTTCAGGTGAGGGTGCGCATGGTGCCGGGACGACGGCGCACTGTGGCGTTGTTGGCGGTGCTGATTGGTGGGTTTTTCATCTATCGCGCTGTGCTGGACCCGGCGGTTTACGCGATCGAACAGGTTAACCCGGCGGCGACCGGGTATCTTGGCGGGCTTGGCTTGCCGGTGTTGCTTGCCTGGCCGATTGGTGGAGTATTTGCGGCAGGGGTGGCCTGGCTGATTGGCAAGACGGCTTTGGGGCTTAGGTCGGACTATCTGGCGATTGCCACGTTGGGTATTTCCGAAATCATTATCGCGGTGCTGAAGAACGAAGATTGGCTGACCCGCGGAGTAAAGAACGTGATCGGTATTCCGCGCCCGGTGCCGTATGAGATTGATCTGCAAAACGATCCGGGCTTTGTCGAAACGGCGGCGGGGTTGGGGATTGATCCGGTCACTGCATCCACACTTTATGTAAAATTTGGCTATGGCGTGTTGTTCCTGATCGTGCTGCTGATCGTTTTGTGGCTGGCGCAGATGGCATTGAAAAGCCCCTGGGGGCGGATGATGCGGGCCATTCGCGACAATGAGGTCGCCGCCGAGGCGATGGGCAAAGACGTGACCGGTCGTCATTTGCAGGTGTTCATTCTGGGTTCAGCCGTCTGCGGCATCGCGGGTGCCATGATGACCACGCTGGACGGGCAGTTGACGCCCGGAACCTATCAGCCGCTGCGCTTTACCTTTCTGGTCTGGGTGATGGTGATTGTTGGTGGGTCAGGCAATAATTTTGGTTCGGTTCTGGGTGGCATGCTGATCTGGTTCTTATGGGTTCAGGTGGAACCGATGGGGTTGTTCTTTATTCAGGTGATCACTGCCGGTCTGGCCGAGGGCAGCGCGCTAAAGGCGCATCTGGTTGAGAGTGCGGCGCACATGCGGCTGTTGACCATGGGGGTGGTGATGTTGCTGGTGCTGAGATTCTGGCCAAAAGGGCTTATCCCTGAAAAGTAGGAAAGAGTCACCTTCGGCCTGGGCAAAGTCCATCGCCGCCAAATGCCCGCCCGAGATATTTAGTGGCTCTCAGGATTTCATTACGTGCCTCCGCCCCGGGTGTTTTCGGCTTCCATGGTTTGGCATTGCGGCGGGTGGGAATGACCGCATGGGCCCCTCGGCCGACTATCGCATCATGACACCTGCCAGAGCGAAAGGCGAAACAGCACCTTCAGCGTCAGGCATGTCTGGATAGCAGCATCGCTGTATGTCGCCCCTCTTGTCTTACAAAGACAGAGGCTCTCGTGTGATTGTGGAGCCACTGCCCGGCACGTCATTTATGACGGGCAGTGGCGGGGGTAGGACCGTTCCGCTCTTGGTCGTTGTGGCCCATCGCTGAGTATGGTCGCCCCCGTCTTTTCTACTGACCTGAACGGATACATGGGCTTTGGGCCCGCATGACAAGACAAGGTAAGAAAAAGACAAATGAACGGCACCATCCATTGGGCGGCAGGCGATGCGCAGCATCGTTGAGAGGCGGAATCGATATCTCGAAAGATACGCTGGACACATATTGGCTCTCAAAACGTAAGCACAAACAATTTG
>DAOUQK010000032.1 GCA_030625695.1 Paracoccaceae bacterium
CGCAGGATGTCCGACAGTTGATCTTGCAGGGTTTCGATAGACTGCTCGATCTTATGTTTTTCCGTCTCTTCCAGGTGTTCATAGGTGTCTGATTTGATGATCTCCCCGTCTTTGGTTGCGACCAAAGTGAACCCCATCGGCGTGTGCAACATGGCCACGTCCTGTGCCTTGGCCGCCTCATGAAAATCGGCAAAGGCGGTTTCATGGCGCTCTGAGAATTCCTCCTCGATCGCACGGCGTTGGGTCAGGTAATTGTCAGATTCAAAAACCGTCGAGATTTCGATCGTCAGATCGTCGACCAGTTCTTCCATTGCCAGTTTCAGCCGGGTGGCGGACCCGGCCGGAAGTTGCAGCACCTGCGGTTTGTGGGGCGTGTCAAAATTGTTTACATAGGCCCAGTCGCAAGGGACTGGGCGCTTTGCCGCTTCGGTCTCCAACAGCGCATCGACCGCACGGTGACGGCCGGTTCCCACTGGGCCAAGCACAAACAGGTTGAAATCGCGGTGGGGAATGCTGGCGGCCAGTCGGATGGCATCTACCGCCCGATCCTGCCCGACCAATCCTGCAATGTCAGCGAGGTCTGCCGTCGTCGCAAAGCCGAGCCTAGCAGGGTCTGTCTCGCGCCGCAGCACGGCCGGGTCAAGGCTTTTTGGTGAGCCTACGGGTTTCATTACCATGAAGGTCTGCCCCCTGTACAATTGGAGTTTAGTGTGCCTCATGCAGTCTGGTGTGGTATTGATGTGAGTCAAGACGGTGCGCTGCGATCTGGGGCAAAAACGGGTCGGGGAATAATAGTGCCATTTGTATGCACAAGTAATTGGGGCAATGATAATGGGAAACCACGCGAGACCGCCAGAGTCATCCGGCCCAAACCCGTTGATGCGGTTGCTTTGGCCATTGTTTTTTTTCATGGCCATATATTTTCTGCTGTCGACGGTGATGCCCCCCGCCTCGCAGGCCCCCAAGGTTGTTTCCTATAGTGAGATCAAGGAATTGATCCGGGATGGCCGCGTCACTGAGGTAACGCTTGAAGCTACGGCAATCATCGCCATCCTGGAGGCAGAGGAAACAAGCAGCGCCATAAGCGTGCGCGCGATAACACCGCAGCAACCCGACCCGACGCTTCTCCCGCTACTGGAAAACATGGGCGTAACGATCACCGCCAAGGAACCCGAAGGGCAATCCATTCTGATCTACTTCCTGCCGTGGATTGTGATCCTCGGAGTCTATTTCTGGATCAGTCGTCGGGCAATGGGCGGTGTTGGCGGTATCGGTGGTATTCAGGGTGGAATCGGCGATTTTCTGAAGGGGCGATCGGCCAAACCGGCTAAGATAAAAAGCAAAGTCACTTTTGCGGATGTCGCTGGGCAGGATCAGGCCAAGCGTGAAGTGTCGGAACTGGTCGAGTTTCTGCGCGAGCCGGAGCGGTTTGAGAAGGTGGGGGCAACGGTGCCGCATGGCGTGTTGCTGATGGGGCCACCCGGCACCGGCAAGACGTTGCTGGCACGTGCGCTGGCGGGTGAGGCAGATGTGCCGTTCTTTTCCACCTCGGGGTCCGAATTCATCGAGGTTTTTGTGGGGGTTGGCGCAGGCCGAGTGCGCAAGATGTTCGAAGAGGCGCGCAAACAGGCCCCCTCCATCATCTTTATAGACGAGTTGGACAGCATCGGACGCACGCGCGGCACCGGCCTGGGCGGTGGGCATGACGAGCGCGAGCAGACGCTGAACCAGATTCTTGCCGAGCTTGACGGCTTCAGCCCGCAGGAGGCCGTTGTGGTTCTTGCCGCCACCAACCGCCCTGATGTGCTGGACCCGGCGCTGCTGCGTCCGGGTCGGTTTGACCGGCATGTGACGCTGTCGTTGCCCGACAAAGAGGCGCGGCGCGCGATTCTCGATGTACATTCAAAGGACTTACCGTTGGGTCAGGATGTTGATCTGGATCTGGTGGCCGCAGGCACGCCGGGCTTTTCCGGGGCGGATCTGAAGAACCTGCTCAACGAGGCGGCAATCACCGCTGCGCGGCGCTCGGCCTCGGATATCACGTCTGCCGATCTGGACGAGGCGCGCGACAAGGTGATGATGGGGACGGTGCGTACGCTGGCAATCCAGCCCGAGGAGAAACACCGCCTTGCGGTGCACGAGGCCGGTCACACAGCCGCCGCGTTCTATGAACCGGGCGCAGACCCGGTTTACAAAGTAACGATTATTCCACGCGGACGCAGCCTTGGCGGCACCCATATGTTGCCGGAAAATGAACGCCATACCCTGCCCGAGGACTATCTGATGATTCAGTTGACGACATTGCTGGCCGGTCGGGCGGCAGAAAAGCTGTTGCTTGGGTCGGTGAGTTCCGGTGCAGATGACGATATCCGGCGCGCCACCGCGCTGGCGCGCTCGATGGTGGCGCGCTGGGGCATGGACCCAGAGATCGGCCCCGTGGATTTGCGCGAAAGCGAAGATCATCCGTTCCTCGGTCAACAGATCGCCCAGCCGCGCAGTTGTGCGGACGAGACCGCCGCCCGCGTGGATCAGGCGGTGATAAAGCTGCTGCATCAGGCCGAGAAACAGGCAAGTCAATTGATCAGTGATCACCGTGCGCGTGTCGAGAACCTTGTCGAAAAGCTGGAAATCGAAGAGACGCTGGATGCCCAAAGCATCAAGGTTTGTCTCGACCCCGACAACAAGGTCACGCCTTTGGTGCCAAACCGCAAGGACGTGTGAAGCGGCAATGGCCGCTAACGTCAGAGACCAAACGGATAGGTTTCATCCTCGCCTTTGACGGGCGGCGTCAACTGAGGCAGCGGTGTGACCGCCGTGGTCCTGTCGAACCAGACAAAAGCGTCATACTGATCGCCCAGCGTGGCATAGCTGTAATGGCTCCAACGTTCTGTTTCCGGACGGTAAATCACGCCGATGTAGCGTTCCAGCCGGGGTTGCGCTAGGATGCGCCGAAGCTCGGCGTGTTTCTTGTCCCGCAAGTCGAACAGAAACCGCTCAAGCCCAACCTGATGGCACAAGGCCTCGTAACTGTCGGGGCGCGACGGGCGCACGGTCTTGATCTCCATCGGCGCATCCCATTCCGATGCAGCTGCGACCTGCCCGGAATGGGTGCCGAATCCGATCAGGGCGGCGTCGTTGCCGTATTCTTGACGACAGAGCTGACCGATATTCAACTCGCTGCGCTCTTGTCCCATATCGGTAAAGCGTGCATCGCCAATGTGGGAATTATGGGCCCAGACAACTGCCTTTTTGTCCGGTCCGCCATGGTCCAGAATGTTCTTCAGTGTATCGAACATATGCTGGTCACGCAGGTTCCAGGACGCGTGCGATCCGTAGTACATGATCCGGTAATAGCGTTCCGCATTGGCAACCAGTCGGGCGTTTTGCGCCGCGTCAAAGAAGTGATCGCCGTCGCGGGGGATATAATCCAGCTCTTTGCGAAGCAGGTCGACAAGGATGCGGGTCACCGGCTGTTCGCATAACGCATAGCCTTCGGACAATGCCGCCCGCCCATAGGCCGCAGGCTCGCGTGACCATGGCGACAGACAGGCGTAACGCGCTCGCGCGGCCTCTGCGGCCTTTGGGTCAACGCCATCGAGATATTTCAGAACAGCCGCAATTGAGGCGTTCATGTTGTACAGATCCAAACCATAGAAACTGACCCCGTCGACGGGTGATTTCGCGGCGTTGTGCTGGCGCAGATATCGGACAAAGTCATCGACGTCGGTGTTTCGCCACATCCAGGTCGGAAAGCGGGTAAACGGCGGTGTCCCGGTCGCGTGCTGCGGATCCTGCCTGATGTCGCGGTTGATTGCGGCGGCATCCGGCCAGTCGGCTTCGACGGCGACAATGGAAAACCCGTGCCGTTCGATCAGGCGGCGGGTAATTGCGGCCCGTGCCCGGTAGAATTCCGATGTGCCGTGCGAAGCTTCGCCCAGCAGAACCACGCGGGCCGACCCAAAACGATCGAAAGCCTCGGCAAAATCCGGATCATCCAATGCGGGCAGCGGTTCGGCGGCGTCGCGCAGCACGTCAGCGATCGCCTTGGGCTGCGCGGGTTTTACGTCCAGCGGCTTGTGCAGCACGCTCAATTCGGGCTGCGCCAGATAGTGCTCAAACCACGCCCTGGCAAAATCAATGGCTGTTTCCAGTGTGCCGGGTTCTTCAAACAAGTGGCTGGCACCCGGGACGATCCGCAGCAATTTCTCGCATGTGAGAGCCGCATGCGCCTGCCGGTTCAACTCGATCACCTGACGATCGTCTCCACCGACAATCAACAGCGTTGGGGCCGCCACCCTGGGCAAATGCGGACCGGCCAGATCAGGGCGACCACCACGGGACACCACCGCTGCGACACGGGTCTGAAGCTCTGCGGCGGCCTGCAACGCGGCCCCGGCACCGGTACTTGCGCCGAACAGACCCAGCGGAAGGTCTGCGATATCGGGTTCCGAACTGATCCACAGGGTCGCTTCGATCACCCGCTCTGCAAGCAATGGAATATCAAAGACATTGCGGCGATCCTCTGCCTCGGCCGGGATCAAAAGATCCAGCAGAAGCGTGGCAAAACCATTGGCGTTCAGTTTGTCGGCAACAAATGTGTTGCGCGGGCTATGCCGACTGGACCCGCTGCCATGGGCAAACAGAATGACGCCACGCGGGTTTTTCGGCACCACCAGATCGCCGATCAGACCAAGCGGCGGAATGGTAACCTCGCGCCGCTCAAAGGCCTGATCCTGTCCGGACGAAGCGGCGTCATAGGCCGTCCAACTCTGACGCAGCAACCCGATGGTTTCCTCGTCGGTCAGTTGATGAAAGTCACGGAAAAAGCCACCGACACCCCGAAAGTGCTTGGCCGGATTAAGGCAAACGACATTGTCGGCCAGTTCGGCGATTTCGGCCAAGGCTTGTACCGGCGCGACGGGTAAGGCGACCACGATCATTTGCGCGCCCTGGCGTTTCAGCGCGATCAGGGCCGCTTTCATCGTTGCCCCTGTGGCAAGACCGTCATCGACAACAATCGCTGTCCGCCCTGACGGGTCAATGCGCGGACGGTCGCCCATATAACGCAGTCTGCGAGTTTCAAGCTCTACCAGATTTTCTGCGCGGGCACGTTCCAGAAAGGCGTCGTCAGCCCCGGAAAGGCGTTTTACATCCTCATTGATGACGGTCTGAGGGGGGGTACCTTCAACCACCGCACCTAGTGCAACTTCGGGGTTTCCAGGCGCACCGATTTTGCGCACCAGCACCAGATCAAGCGGCGCGTTCAGACGGCGCGCCACTTCGACAGCGACAGGCACACCGCCACGTGGCAACGCGTAGACGACGGGGCGGATAAACGCCATCGGTTCTAATTGATCTGCCAATTGCCGACCTGCATCGTCACGATTCACGAACGTCAGAAATGAATCATCCATGCTTGGACTATAATCCAAGGATCGGCGTGATGCCTTGATCTACAGCAAGGAACAGGCGTTGTTTTTACCCTATTCTTGACCTGTTGACGGGTTGAGTTGGAGTAAACCGGTCAAATTTCGAGGTATGCAATGGACCAACCGACACAACCAATGGCAGAGTTGATCGCGTTACGATCACGAAATCTGGCGATGTCCGCCATCAAGGAAATGTCCATTCTCAGCGCCAAGGTACCCGGCGCTGCATCGTTGGCTTGGGGATTGCCCTCGTTTCGCACGCCTGCTCCGATCCGGGACGCAGTGGCCCGTGCGCTGGAAACTGATCCTGCGATCGGCATGTATGCCCTGCCGGGTGGCCTGCCAGAGCTTTGCGCGGCAGCGGCGCAAGAGCACGAACGCCGCACCGGGGTTCGCCGTGATCCTGAAAAGCATATCACCATCACCGCCGGAAACATGGAAGGGCTGAATACCCTGTTCCACGTGATCGTCGATCCCGGCGACGAGGTCATCGTCACTGATCCGGGATTTGTGTCCCACATCAGTCAGATCCGGTTCAATGGCGGCAAGCCGGTGTTCTGGCAGATGCGCGAGGAGCGGGGCTGGGAGCTCGATATCGAAAATCTGGTGGGGCTGATCGGGCCAAGGACAAAGGCGATAGTTCTGGTTACCCCGTCCAACCCCACGGGGTGCATTATGTCCGAAGCAACCTTGCGGGCCGTCGCCGAGATTGCCCGCCGGAATGGATTGCTGATCATCCTCGATGATCCCTACAGCCACTTTACTTACGAAAACAGCGCCCGGTTTTTCAATCTTGCTACCGCAGCGGAATACGCGGATCACATTGCCTACCTTTTCACCTTCTCGAAGGCCTATGCCATGAGCGGCTGGCGGGTCGGATATATGGTCATCCCGGAAGCCCTGCGCACCGAAATCGTTAAGGTCCATGACCTGGCGATGATCTGTACGCCGCGCATTTCCCAGGTTGCGGCAATGGCTGCGCTGGAAAATGAACCAACGCACCTACCAGAATTTGAAACTATCCTCGGTCGCAGGCGCGCCCTGATTTGTGAACGGCTGGATCAACTGGCGCATGTCTTTCAGTATGTCCGCCCCGAAGGTGCCTACTATGTCTTCCCGCGCGTGATCGACACCACCGAAAGCTCCACGCAGTTTTCGCATCGTTTGTTGCAAGAGGCGCGTGTCACGATGACGCCCGGCGCTGCGTTTGGCCCTTCGGGCGAGCATCACGTGCGCATGGCATATTGCGTCGAGGACGACACAATCAACCTGGCGTTTGACAGGATGGAGGCGTATTTTGGCAAATGAGGAAAACCCCCCTTCGATGCAGAGCTATCTGCACGGTGTGTCAGATATTCCTTTGATGGGGCTGACCGTTGGCGGTCTTCTGGAAGATACCGCCAAAAAACACCCAGATAACGAAGCGCTGGTCGTTTCGCACCAGAACGTGCGCTGGACTTATCAGGAATTGAACAGACAGGTCGATGAAATGGCCGCCGGGCTGATTGCCCTTGGGTTGATCCCCGGGGATCGCGTCGGCGTGCTTGCCCCTAACATGGCGGAATGGGTGGTTCTTCAATTCGCAACCGCCAGAGCCGGGTTAATTCTGGTGAACGTCAATCCGGCCTATCGGCTGTCTGAACTGGAATTCGCGCTGAACCAGACCGGAATGAAAGCCTTGGTCACGGTTCCGAAGTTCAAGACCAGCGACTATTTGGCGATGCTGTCGGAACTGATGCCGGAACTTCCGGCCTCGAAGCCGGGTACGCTGAAGGCTGAAAAGGCCCCGGACCTGCGGTGGATCATTGTTTTGGGTGAGGACACGTTCAAAGGAACGATCCGTTATCGTGACGTGATGGCCGATGCGACAGCTAAAGCGCGCCACCGTATTTGTTCTCTGGCTTCAGAACTGCAATTCGATGATCCGATCAACATCCAGTTCACAAGTGGCACGACGGGCCGACCCAAGGCCGCCACGCTGACCCACCACAATATTGTCAACAACGCCTATTTCACCGGCCTTCAGATGGCGCTGTCCGATAAGGATAGGATGTGCATTCCGGTGCCGATGTATCATTGCTTTGGAATGGTTCTTGGAACACTGTGTTGCGTCGCGCATGGGGCAACCATGGTGTTTTCCTCTGCCGGATTTGATGCGACCGCCGCGATGCAGGCCGTTGAAGCCGAGCGTTGCACGGTACTGCACGGGGTGCCGACAATGTTCATCGCCGAGTTGGATTCCCCCGGCTTCGGCGACCTTGACCTTTCCAGCCTGCGCACCGGCATTATTGCCGGTGCCCCCTGTCCGGCGGAACTGATGAAACGGATCATGCATGAGATGCACATGACCGAGATCACCATCGCCTATGGCATGACCGAAACCGGTCCCGTCAGCACCCAGACATCCATCACTGATCCGGTTGTAAGGCGGGTTGAGACAGTGGGCCGCGTTCTGCCGCACACCGAGATCAAAGTGGTCAATACCGATGGCCGCATCACGCCGCGCGGTACTCCGGGTGAATTGCTGACCCGGGGCTATTGCGTGATGCCGAAGTACTGGAACGACCCCGCAAGGACCGCAGAGGCCATCGACGAGGTCGGCTGGATTGCCAGCGGCGACATTGCGGTGGTGGACGACGAGGGGTATTTCCAGATCGTCGGCCGGATCAAGGACATGCTGATCCGTGGTGGCGAGAACATCTTCCCACGCGAGATTGAGGATTTTCTGTATACGCATCCTGCGGTCGAACAGGTCGAAGTGATTGGCGTTCCGGACGAAAAATACGGCGAAGAGATATGCGCCTGGATCAAGCTGCGTGAGGGTCACAGCACTACTGCCGACGACATCCGTGCGTTTTGCAAAGGTCAGATCGCGCATTTCAAGATCCCTCGTTACATCAGGTTTGTCGACAGCTTCCCGATGACGATTACCGGAAAGGTGCAGAAGTTTGTCATGCGGGATCAGATGGCCAAGGAACTTGCCGGGCCGGAAAGGATGTGACGCGTGCCAACCCAACCAGACCATCAAATACCTGACATCACCGTATTTCTGGATCCGGCGGGGTATCCTGTCCACGAATTGCCGGAATTTTCCCGTGATCGCGAGGCTTTGGTGGAGATGTACTCGGCGATGGTCAAAACCCGGACCTTCGACGCCAAGGCGATTTCTCTACAGCGTACCGGACGGTTAGGAACCTATGCGTCCAGTCTTGGCCAGGAGGCAATCGCTGTGGGTATCGCAAGCGCCATGACCAAAGAGGACGTTTTGCTGCCCTCGTTCCGCGAACATGGCGCGCAGTTGTGGCGTGGTGTGTCGCTGGAAGAATTGTTCCTCTACTGGGGCGGCGACGAGCGCGGCAATGATTTTGCGAATGCACGGCAGGATTTCCCGGTCTGTATTCCCGTGGCATCGCAATTCCCCCACGCTGCCGGTGTCGGGCTGGCCATCGTTCAGAAAGACGAACCCGGCGTTGCCGTTGCCATAGGCGGTGACGGGGCCACGTCAAAGGGGGACTTCTACGAGGCCCTGAATGTAGTCGGTGCATGGATGCTGCCTGTGGTGTTTGTGATCGCCAACAACCAATGGGCGATATCGGTGCCGCGCCTTGATCAGACCCGGGCGCGAACCCTTGCCGACAAAGCAGTGGCCGCAGGCATCCCCGGCGAACAGGTCGACGGCAATGACGTGATTGCGGTGCGCGAAGCGACCGAACGTGCCCTGACACGGGCGCGCAATGGCAAGGGCGGGACGTTGATCGAATGTCTGACCTACCGGTTGGGCGATCATACAACGGCAGACGATGCCAGCCGCTACCGTGACGATGAGGATGTCAGCCCGCATTGGAGCGAGGAGCCACTGGTCCGCCTGAGAGCGTATCTGGTGGCGCACCATGGCTGGGCCAAGGAAGATGAAGAGACTTTGCTGCGCGACTGCCGTGATCAGATCGAAAAAGCGGCTGAAACGTATCTGGCAACTCCGCCACAACCTGCCCAGGCGATATTTGAATATCTCTATGCCGACCAACCGCAGGATCTGATCGCCCAGGCCGGGGAGATGGATGATGTCTGAATGCACGATGATCGAGGCAATCCGAATGGCCCTGTCGCGCGCACTGGACGAGAACCCGGACGTTGTCATCTTTGGCGAGGATGTGGGGATTGATGGCGGTGTATTCCGGGCAACCGATGGTCTGGCTCAGCGGTATGGGGCGTCCCGTGTGCGCGACACACCATTGTCCGAGGCGGTTATTGCAGGCATGGCAGTGGGGGCTGCAGCGCATGGCATGCGACCGGTGGCCGAGATTCAGTTCACTGGGTTTTTGTACCCTGCGCTCGATCAGCTTGCCAACCATGCATCGCGCCTGCGCAACCGCACACGGGGGCGGTTGACCTGCCCGATGGTTCTGCGCGCGCCATATGGTGGCGGCATCAAGGCACCCGAACACCATTCCGAAAGCATTGAGGCGATGCTTGCCCATATCCCGGGGCTAAGGGTAGTGATCCCAAGTTCGCCCGCACGGGCCTATGGGTTGCTGCTGGCGGCTATCCGCGATCCGGACCCGGTGGTTTTCCTGGAACCCAAGCGCGTCTACCGCGCAATACGCGAGCCTGTGGAAGATGATGGGGTGGCGCTGCCGATTGATCAAGCGATTGTGCTGCGTGAAGGCGCGGACGCTACGCTTGTCGCTTGGGGAGCGATGATCACTGACGCGCGCGAAGCGGCCGATCAACTTGCCGAATTGGGCATATCAGTTGACCTCATCGACCTCGCATCTCTGAAACCGATTGACCGTGGCACAATCCGGTCATCGGTCGAAAAGACCGGGCGCTGTGTTATCGTACACGAAGCGCCTCTGACCGCCGGGCTTGGGGCCGAAATTGCCGCCGATCTGGCCGAGCATTGTCTGACCAGTCTGCTGGCCCCGATCCGCCGGGTGACTGGATTCGATACCGTGATGCCCTATCCCCGGCTTGAGGCGCATTACATGCCAGACACGGCGCGAATTCTCAAAGCCGTCCACGACGTGATGGAGTTCGCATGAGCATTTTTACGCTTCCAGACCTCGGCGAGGGCCTGAATGAGGTCGAGATTGTCACATGGCACGTGTCAGTGGGCGACCATGTGATCGCCGATCAGCCCTTGGTCTCGGTTGAAACCGACAAGGCCGTAGTCGAGGTGCCGGCACCCTTTTCAGGGACCGTTACCAACCTGTTCGCCCAGGAGGGTGAGATTGTCAGCGTAGGTGCACAGCTGGTGGAAATTGACACCGAAAAGGCCGAGGACACGGGGGCCATTGTTGGAGACATTGCGCCGCCGCCTGTCGTCGAGGCGAAACCGAAACCGCAACCGCAACCGCAACCGCAACCGCAGACAATGGGACGTACCGCTGTAAGGGCAACGCCGGCGGTACGTCAGTTGGCCCGGGAAAAAGGCATCGATCTGTCCGCTGTTACCGGCAGCGGCCCTGATGGGGCGATCCTGTCCAGTGATGTATCAAACCTAACGAATGGGCGGGTTGAGGGCAAAGAGCTTCGGGGCGTGCGCAGGGCGATGGCAAAGGCAATGGCGAGGTCTCATTCGAAAATAGTACCAGCCACGGTAACTGATCGCGCTGACATTCATGACTGGCCCGAAAGCGAGGCTCCGACCCTGCGTTTGGTCAATGCACTTATTGTCGCCTGCGCCAGAGAACCAATTCTGAATGCTTGGTTCGACGGGCAACGGTTGCAACTGCATGATCAAGTCGACATTGCCATCGCCGTTGACACGCCGGACGGTTTGTTTGCGCCGGTTCTGCGCACGGCCCCTAAGGCGCAGGATATCGAGGAGAGCATCAAGGCACTGAAAAACGCTGTAACCAACCGGTCGATTTCGCCAGACGCGCTGAAAGACGCGACGATCACGTTATCTAATTTCGGTACGTTGGGCGGCGAATTTGCCGCCCTTGTTGTGACCCCGCCGCAAGTCGCGATTCTGGGTGCAGGGCGAATTTCAGAAGCCTGTCTTGTTGCCGACGGAGTTGCCGTCATCCGACGTGTTCTGCCACTGTCGCTGACCTTCGACCATCGGGTTGTTACGGGCGGTGAAGCGGCGCGTTTTCTGGCTGCTGTTCGGGGTGATCTCGAACGCGCAACGATTTTCGACAAGGATTGAATACATGACCGAAGTATTTGAGTATTTTGATACCTTAGGGCCAGAAAAAATCATTCATATCAATAACAACGCCGCTGGATTGAGGGCCATTGTCGTCATCGACAATACTGTAGTCGGCCCAGCGATAGGTGGTACCAGAATGGCCCCCGATGTCACGCTGCCGGAATGCGCAAGACTGGCGCGCGCAATGACATTAAAGAACGCCGCGGCCGGTTTACCGCACGGCGGTGGCAAGTCGGTGATTGTTGCCGATCCGACAATGGAAAGGTCCAGGAAAGAGTCGCTGTTGCGGGCCTTTGCGCAGGCAATTCAGCAAATCACAGATTATATCCCGGGACCCGACATGGGAACGAACGAAACCTGCATGGCCTGGGTTCACGACGAGATTTCGCGCGCCGTCGGACTGCCGCGGGTCCTCGGTGGCATACCCCTTGATGACATCGGTGCCACAGGGTTTGGCGTGGCCGTTGCCGCCGACGTTGCTCAGGCTTTCTGCGATGTCGATCTGGCTGGTGCAAGGGTGGCGATTCAGGGCTTTGGAGCGGTTGGGAAACACGCAGCACGGCATCTGGCAGACAAGGGCGCGCGGATCGTTGCGGTTTCGGATTCCCGGGGGGCAGTCTTTGATCCGAGCGGCCTCGACCTTTCCCGCCTGCTCGCCCTCAAAGCCGAAAATAGAGGTGTTTGCGATCTTGCGGGAACGAGAATGGATGACCGTGATACCGTCATTGCGGCTGACTGCGACATTCTGATCCCTGCTGCACGGCCTGATGTCATCAACGATAGGAACGCCGCAGACGTGAGAGCGAAATTGATTGTTGAGGGTGCCAATATTCCGATGACGGCAACTGCGGAGGAGTCGCTACACAACCGCGGCATTCTTGTGATCCCGGATTTCATCGCAAACGCTGGCGGCGTGGTCTGTGCGTCCGTCGAGTATCACGGCGGTGCTGAAAATCAGGCAATGACAGCGATAGAAGAAAAGATCCGCAGAAACACCATGGCAGTTCTGCACCAAAGCCGTGAAAAAGCGATCATGCCAAGACAGGCGGCGAATGCACTGGCAGAAAGTCGTGTTCGAGAGGCGATGGCGCTGCAACGGTCTTTCTAACGACGGTATCTTCACCCGGCATTCCGGAGAGCGTTTATCACCTCTCATTTACAATCCCCCGGAGTTTTGGACCCATCCACCTTGATATGGATCAGGGCCAAGCACATCCATTTCAGCGCAAAAAGATGCAACAATTTGTGCAAGTGATCGGACTCCAAGATGACACCTGATCCGAGAATCACGGATTTGCAGATACAAACCAATCGCAGAGGTCGGGTTCTGGCGGTTCAGGGCGCAGTTGCGGATGTCGTATTTGATGGCGCAGACCTTCCGGCGATCAATACCGCGCTGATCGTAGAGTGGGATCGCCCCGCCCCATTGCTGCTTGAGGTTCACAGCCACCTTGATCTGACAACTGTGCGGGCTGTGGCGCTGCAGGTATCCGGCTCCACCCAATCATGTGTCGGTTCGCCACCTCGATACGCCCAAGTTCGTTTTTCCTGGCAACGGCCACACAATTGTCAAAACTTTTGCGGGCGTCGCGCATGAGCCCCTGCAGGTAATAGGCGTCTCCAAGGCCACTCAATGACGAGGCTTCGGACACCGGGTCACCGGAGTCTCTGGCAAACTTCAGGGGCATATCCTGAGCCGTGCGACATTGTTTGATATCACCAAGCGGAAAATACACACCCCCCCACAGGTGGAATATGCGCGCCCGTATCTTTGCAGGCATGTCTGCCGCATGCTTTTCGGCCTGATCCAGTGTTTCGAGCGCTTCTTCATACCGACTCGCAATCCGCAACCCCTCAGCAAGGCCGATCAGGGCAAGGCACTTGTCATCCACCTGGTCTGCGGCTTGTTCGGCTTCTTTGAAGATGGCTATGGAGGCCTCTGTGCGACCCAGATTTCGCAATGCGTCAACAAGCACGCTTAACAGCCGCAATGCGCGCCCTTTCTGCAGGCAAAAATCCTGCCAAAGCTGCGGCCATCGCCGGATTTGAAGGCCAACCGGCCTTTGGCGCAGCTTTCCGAAAGTTTTTTGGGTTCACCCGAAGCTACACCGCAAGAACTACCTTTATGACCCGGATGCTGGCATCGCGGGCGGCGTCTATACTTGGGACAGTGTTGCCGACGCGAAGGAGGCGCACGGAGAGGCGTTTCTTGCCCGTGTCGCCGAGACATTTGGCAGCACGCCGCGCTTTCAGTATTTTGAGACCCCGGTGGTGGTGCAGAACCGCCCCGCACATAACTGATTTCAGTCAATTTCGGCCCAGAGTTGTCTTCGTGAAGCACGCATGATGTTGCGGCGCAGCATCCCGTTAGCTGACATTTGCAACTCACAAAATGAATGATGAGGTCGAGGGCTGCAAAGCGGGACACGGCCTACTTTCGCTGCGAACGATTCAATGATACTTATATTAGCCCGGAAATTCCTTCGCATATCCTCGCTCTTAGTCGACTTGACACATAAACGGTAACCTCGCCCAATTCCGTTACCAAATAGTGTGGCGAGTTGTGTCAGGTGAACGGATTTTCGGTTTTCGGCCAATAGTTGTCGTCGCGTTTTGTATAGGGGATGATGGTGAAATCCGGATTTATTGCGCCGGGTGTGGCCAGATGGATTACTTCGGCAGCAAGCGATTCGAAAGCAGCATAAAAATGCTGTGATGACTTGACGACGATAATTTTCATCTGTTCAAGGTCCATCCCCAGATCGGTAAACACCTGTGGGTGAAACGTCTGTGTTCGCAGTGTGCTTAACACAATATGTACGCCATCAGCCTCAAGCCAAACTGTGTCACCAAGTTGTTGGACTGCTTTGCCAAATAGCTGTGTTGCGCCTATTTTTATGCCGCGCACCGTTACGTCGAGGTCAATAGGATCACCGGACATCGGACCGGTTTTGCCGCCCAATCGCACCTGCATGCGCGCATTAGTTCCTGCGTCGATGCACATCATCACAAGCACCGGGTCCCAAAATGTGGCCAATGCAACATCTTGCAATCCCCGATCCAACACTGCCCGCAACATAAATGTGGAGTCTGACGGTGCCCCGCCGCCCGCGTTATCGGCAAAATCCGCCAAAACCACGGGGGTCTCGTTGGCGGCAACAGCGCGTGTCAGACCGCCTTCGATATCAGGGTATTTGATACGCAGTTTTTCCCTTAAGCCCCATAATTTGCCACCCAAATCACGCGCCAATTGCTCTGCCTGATCTGGATTGCCATCACTGATCACAAGCGTTCGTGTTCCACAGCGGGGGTTATCGCCCCAAGGGAACCCATGGGCCAGCGACACGGAAAGGATGCCATCCTGCCCCTCCAGCGCGGCCATTTCATCGACATAACTGCGCATGGGTTCAAAGGGAGTGTGATACATCGCCATCATTCGGCAATCATAGTCACGCATGACTGGGTTGGTCCTACCGGCCGCTGCATCGGCACATAAGGTAAATACCTCTTCTGCACGTTCGGGCATGTCCACATGTGGATATTCTTTAAAACAGACGATCACATTGGCGGCCTCAAGCATCGCCTCAGTCAGGTGGCAATGTGGGTCAATCTCAAGACCGATCGTGGCCCCATCACCCATTATTTCGCGGGCGCGGGCCAACATATCGCCTTCGCAATCGTCATAGCCTTCGGCGATCATTGCCCCGTGCATCATCAACAGGACGACATCGACCGGCATTGCCGCCTTTAGATCCGCCAGGATGTCATCGCGCATGGTTTCGTACACTGATCGAATGGTCGGGCCGGCTGGTTGGGCAAAGGTCGCCAAACCCTCTGCCACTTCCCATCCAATGGCTTCTGCGCGGTTGCGCCAGACGACCAGTGCACTTGAGAACGCACTTGGTGGGAGAGTCGAGGCGTTCTTAATGTAAGATTGTTCCTTGAACCCACTCCATCCGGTCGGGATGGGCGAGAACGAATTTGTTTCGGTTACAAGTGCTGCCATGAACATTTTCATGTGACGACCTCTTCTTTCTTTTTATGCGTAAAAATTGCAGCCATATCGGCCATTACATGGATAACGATAATGCTAAATGCCAGGGGGATCGCCACGCCGAACACGATCATCGGCAGGTCCATCGTTTCGGCCTGTCTGCCTGAAAGACGAACCAGATACCCACGTGCGGGGTTGGCACCCGGGCCAAAAAAACAATACCACAAAATGGGCAGAACAAAGCACAATACACCTGCGCTTCGAGTTAGCACCAGAATACGACCCACCGTCCCCCGAAGCGCAAGCGCGTCGGGGAAAAGTGTTGGGTCGGTTTTATTTCGAAATGCGCAGGACGCACCCAACAACCCGCCCCAAACCATGGAGAACCGAGCCAGTTCTTCGGTCCAGGCAGGCGGTTGTGACAACAGATAACGGGCGACCACCTGCCACCCGGCAGCCCCGAGCATTATTGCGACAGCACCAACAGCAAGTGCCAGTGCCACCACATTAAGGCCCAAGGACAGCCGGTTCACATAGTATGCGATCGCCTGCATTCTTATTTGCCAATCGACTTGGACCAGGCCTCAAGAGCGCCTTCGGGCATCTCGACCTTGTCATACAGTGGCTGTGATGCTGCGCGGAATTTAGCGCGTTCTTCGTCGCTGAGTTCGATCACTTCGATACCTGCCGCTTGCAGATCGTTCAAAACGCTCTCACGGGTGGTAAGAAATGCCCGGTTTGCCGCATGTGCTTTGGCGGCTCCGTCGTCAACAATTTTGCGCTCGTCATCAGACAGACCTTGATACCAGTCTTCTGACACGATCGCGATCCTGACGGCGGCTGCCATCTTGGCGTTGGTGAAATGCTTGATGAACGCAGTATGGCCAAACATCAACGGCACAAACGGTGGGTTTACATACCCATCTGCCACGCCGGTCTGCAACGCATTGGGCACCTCGGACCATGACACAATTGTACCCTTCGAGCCCCATGTTTCAAAGGTTTGGATTTGCACTTTATCCAACGCGCGCATCCGAACTGATTGCATGTCTTCAAGCGTGCGAATTGGTTTGTTTGTGGTGAAAATACCAGTCGGTAACCCCAAAAATACCAAATCCATAACGCGCACGCCTTGTGGTGTCGTGCCTGCGTTAATCCGCTCCAGCATTCCGCCTTCGCTCAACGCTTTGTCGAGTTCTACGGAATCGGCAAAGAAATACGGCATCATCGCACCAAAAATCGTGCTGTCTAGAGTTCCGGCGGACTTGGCATCCGACATGGATACCTCAAGCAGTCCCTGAGATATCTGGTCAAGGCGCTCAGCCTCTTCACCAAGTGAATTGCGCGGGAATTCCTCGGCCGCCATGCCATTTGCATTCAGGTGCTCGGCAAATGTATGGGCCCAGACATAGGTGCCTGACCCTTCCAAATCGGGTGGTGAGTCCAACGCGATCTTGACTTGAGCGGCGGCAGGTAGTGCCAGCGCCAGGGCAATTGTGGTTGCAGCTATCGTTCTGGTTAGTTTCATTGGTATTCCTCCTGGTTGATGTTGTTTATGGTTGTTAATGCCAAAGCCCCATTGCACGGGGCAAATACAGACTGATCGCCGGCACCTTTATCAGCAGCACAAGAACAGCGATTTCCGCGATCACAAATGGGATCACTTTATAGGCCAGGTCCCAGTACCGAACGCCCGTCACCGTCGATACGACCAACAAGCTTCCTCCAAGCGGGGGTGAAACCAGACCGATGCTAAGATTGAAGCAAATCACGATGCCCAAGTGTACCGGGTCTGCACCATTGGCGAGCGCAACGGGGGCCAAAAGCGGCACCAGCAGAGCCAGCGCAACAGGAATGTCGAGCACCATACCGGCAATGATGAAGATGATATTCAGAACCACCATATATCCCGCCGGGCCAAGCCCCAGCCCATCGACCAGTGCCGCAATCGCCTGCGGGATGCGCTCTAGTGCAGCCAAATGCCCAAAGACGGCGACAGCGCTAAGGATCATAAAGATCGACCCCGTCAAAATTGCTGTGCGACTTAGGCTCTCACGCAGATCGGTGAAGGTCAGGGGCGTGTAGAAGAACGCGGCAATTCCGGCTGCAAAAACAGCCACGGCAGCGGCCTCGGTGGGGGTCATCCAGCCAAGCACAATCCCTCCGATAATTATTAACGGCAGGGATAGCGCTGGTAACGCTTTGAATAGCGCCGGTAACAGCGGTGGCGTATCGCCCTTTTTTACACGCGGATGATCTTCTTTACGGGCGTACCAAGCATTGACCATAAACAAGGCCGCCGCCAGCACCAGACCCGGCAATATACCAGCCACAAACAGTGCTGCGACTGATGTTTGCATCAGCGCACCATAGAAAATCAAAATAATCGACGGTGGCACAATCGGTCCGATGATCGACGAGGCCGCTGTGATCGCACCAGCATAGACTGCTGAATACCCCTGCTCGCGCATCGCCGGAACAAGTGTATTTGATAGGGCCGCCGCGTCGGCAATGGCCGATCCGGATATCCCGGCAAA
>DAOUQK010000144.1 GCA_030625695.1 Paracoccaceae bacterium
TTCGCCAATATGCTCTGGACCTACTTCGCAACAGCCGCCAACAATTGTCGCCCCCTGCGCCACCCAGCCCATGGCAAACGCCGCATAGGCGTCGGGGCCAAGGTCCTTACGCTGCTGCAGAACATCCACCGTTGGACTATCCCCAAGGAACGCCTCTGAAATTCCGGTAAACCCGTTGGCATATGCCCCAAACGGCAGCCCGGCATGGCGCAGTATGTCCAGCCCGGCTTCGACCGCCTCGGGCCGGGAATAATTGATCAACACTGCCTCGGGCCGCCCCCGATCAAGTCGCCCGATCAGTTCCACAACCCCGTCCAAAGCCTCGCCAGAACGCAACTTGCGCCCATCAAGATCATCCACCGTCACCGCCAGCCAAATCGGTTTGCTGGCATAATACCGCACCGCCTCCAACGCAGTTTCGACCTGATGCAGCGACGACATCGTTTCGATCAGAAAGAAATCCACGCCTGCGTCCATCGCCCTGACGTTGTCGCCATAAGCCTCACGCGCCTCGCTTTGTGTTGCCGTCAAATCAGGCCGGTAAGAAGCCCCCAGCGGGCCGATGGCCCCGGCGATTCTCCCGCTCCCATGCGCATCCCGCGCGGCTTTGGCAACACTCAGGGCCGACTTCACCAATGGCGTCACCTGATCCGCCATCCCGACCTTTTCCAGCCGGTCGCGCAACACCGCATAGGTGTTGGTGGTGGCAACAGACGCGCCCGCGTTGAAATAATCGGTATGGACCTGTTGCACCAGTTCAGGTCGTTCGATCATCACCTTGGTGGACCAAAGCGGCGAGTCTTTATCGTCGCTGCGTTTCACCAGTTCCTGACCGATTGAGCCATCCAGAAGGGTAATTTTGGTCATGCGCGCAACCTTTCATTGTCCGGGTCCCAAAGTGGCCGGTCTTCCTGAACCACCGCGCGGCACTGCTCTCCGTAAATCTCGACCTCGATTTCGGTGCCCGGTATGGCCAGATCAACCCGGATCATCGCCAGTGCCACCGAGGCATTCACCCGATACCCCCAGGCACCCGAAGTGGTCTCGCCGACAATTTCACCGTCATGCCAAAGCGTTGACATGTAAGGTGCATCCGCCTCACCGGCATCAACGATCAACGTGACAAATCGCTTCTTGCCGCCTTGTTGGCGTTCATTCTGCAACGCTGCCTTGCCGGGAAACTCCTGAGGTTTCTCAAGCCGGACAAACCGCTCTAACCCGCCCTCGAACAGGGTGTAATCGGTGGAAAGATCGCCCTTCCAGGCCCGATACCCTTTTTCGATCCGCAGGGAATTCAGCGCGTACATGCCAAACGGTTTGGCCCCCTGATCCAGCACGGCCTGATAGATCGCCGGAATATCACCATTGGCGGCATGGATTTCCCAACCCAACTCTCCGGCGAAACTGACCCGGACCAGCCATGCGGGTCGCCCGGCCACTGTGGCTTTCTGATGCGATAACCACGACAGGGTCAGGTCGGCATCCGAGGCAATCACCGCAAACAATTCACGCGATTTTGGCCCGCTAACAATCAGCGTCGAGAACTCCCTTGTCTGATCCCTGAACGTCAGCCCCTTTGGCATCGAAGCCTGCAACAAATCACGGTCATGCCATTGCGCGGTGGCGGCGGTGATCAACAGAAAATGATCCTCATCTTGCCGGATCACACTCATCTCGGTCAGAATGCGGCCCCTTTGGTCAGCGAAATAGGCCAGGTTCATCCGACCAACCTTAGGCAACGCCCCTGTAATCTGACCACGCAGCCATTCCGCCGTCCCAGCGCCCGAAATATCAAACCGGGAAAACCCCGGCAGGTCGAGCACGCCAACGCTATCGCGCACCGCCTCGCATTCTTCCTGGATGCGCGGCGACCATGGCCCGGCCCGGTTCCAGGTTTGGGTGGCCTCGTGGCTTATATCATCGCCGGGTGCTGCAAACCAATTGGCCCGCTCCCAGCCTGCGGCAGCACCCATGACGCCACCCAATTCTTTGACCCGCTCATGCACCGGCGACAACTTCTTGTCACGCCCGGCAGGCCATTCATGATGCGGGAAATGCATAGCGTATTCATAGCCATAGATCTCTTCACCCTTGGCCACGCAATAATCCGTATCGGCGTAATCAGTGAAGCGGCGTGGGTCGCACGACCACATGTCCCATTCGGTTTGACCCGTCGTCATCCACTCGGCCAACACTTTGCCGGCCCCACCCGCCTGGGCGATGCCAAAGGTAAAGACACAAGCCTCAAACGCATTTGGAACGCCCGGCATCGGTCCAAGCAATGGCTGGCCGTCCGGGGTATAGGGGATTGGCCCGTTGATCACCTTATTGACGCCGACCCGGCCCAGCATTGGCACGCGGGCCATGGCGTCCTCAATATACCATTCCAGCCGTTCCAGATCGTCGGGGTATAACTGAAACGAAAAGTCTTCGGGCATAACGTCGTCTGGCGTGACCCAATGCGACTTGCACCCACGCTCGTACGGCCCAAGGTTAAGGCCGTATTTCTCTTGCCGCAGATAATATGAACTATCGACGTCGCGTAGAAGCGGCAGCTTTGCGCCTTCGGTTCTGCTCCACTGTTCCAGTTCAGGAATTTCATCTGTCAGCATGTATTGATGGCTCATCACCATCATCGGCACCTCGCGCCCGCCAAATGGCTTGAACCATTCGCCAACGCGCTTGGCGTAATATCCGGCGGCATTGACCACAAAGTCACAGCGAATATCGCCCTTGTCGGTGTGAACCACCCATTCGCCACCTTCGCGACTGACACCGGTGGCCGGGCAAAACCGTTCAATACGCGCCCCAAGGTCACGCGCGCCTTTGGCCAAAGCCTGAGTCAGCTGTGCCGGATCGATGTCGCCGTCGTTGGGATCATACAGCGCGCCTTTCAGGTCGTGGGTCTCGATAAACGGATAACGGACCTTGATTTCGTCCAGTCCCAAAATGTCGATATCCATGCCCTGATAGCGGCCCATGCTTTGAGCGCGGACAAATTCCTGCATCCGCTCATCCGAATGCGCCAATCGGATTGACCCGGTGACGTGGTAATTCATCGGGTAATCCACGGTCTTGCCCAAGTCCCGATAAAGATCGGTGGAATAGCGCTGCATATTCATCAGCGACCATGAGGTCGAGAAGGTCGGCACATTGCCGGCCGCATGCCAGGTGCTGCCGGCTGTCAGTTCGTTCTTTTCCAGCAGGACACAATCGGTCCAACCGGCAAGGGCAAGATGATAAAGGCTCGAAGCGCCGACGACGCCGCCGCCAATTATTACCACACGGGCAGTTGTTGGAAAATTTGACATGGGGGGTCCTTTGTCAGTTTATCGCCAGACGGGCCGCAAGGCCGCCAAAGATCACAGCCGAGATTTTGTTCATCAAACCTGCACTTTTGCGCACCCTTTCGGCGGCAAGCCCGGCAAAGACGCCGTAAGTGCCGTCGGTCAGGATGCCACCAAGGCCCAGAATGACGCCAAGAATGACAATCTGGTGCCAGACCGGACCCACGGTGACGTCCGTGAACTGAGGCAGGAAAGCAAGGATGAACAGAATGACCTTGGGGTTCATCAGGTTGGTCAGATACCCGCGCCGGAATGCCCGCCAGACCTGGGCGCGACCCTGACGTTTCTCGACATTCGGGTCGGCGGTCCAACTGGCATAAGCGAGATACGCTAAATATGCGGCCCCCGCGTATTGGATCACGTCCAGCATCACCGGAGAGGCGGCAACCAGAACGGCCAGCCCGGCGGCAGCAAAGATAACATGTGTCACAACGCCAAGTGAAATTCCGGCAGCGGCGGCAAGCCCCGCACGCGGGCCACCGGCCGCACCACTGGCGATAACGAACATCATGTCAGCGCCGGGGGTCAGGTACAAAAGAAAGGCAGCACCGATAAAAGTAAGTATGGTCCAGGGGTCCATGGCAAGCAGAGTTGTCAGCATCAGGAGGTCTCCAATTGCGGGATGTTGTCGTTGATCTGGTAGTAGTCGCCCTTGTTGGCGACAAAGATGTGCCGGGCGAGGCGTTGGTTGGTTGGCGGGGCAAGCGCGCCCATGGCAACGGAAATATTGTCTTCGTCGTTGTGCTTCCAGAACAGGAACGACCCGCAGGTTGAGCAGAATCCACGCTTTGCCGTGCCGCTGGCGTTGTACCAGCGCAAGCTGTCCTGCGTCGTCAGGGTCAGGTTTTGATCGGGGACATGGGCAGAGGCCCAGAAATGTCCGGATTGCTTGCGGCATTGGCTGCAATGGCAAGCCGAAGGCGGGGCAAGGTCGCCGCTGATTTTGAAGGCGACCGAGCCGCACAAACATGATCCGTGATGCATTTTAGTCTCCGGGTTGCGGCACCGGGCTTAACCCCAGAAGAACGCCGTATATAATGAAACAGGTGCCCATAAGGCGGCGCACCCATGTATTGAAAACAGCCCCCAAAGCCGCACGGCCCATAAGGGCACCAAGGCTGGTGAAACCTGTGTAACTCAGGAAGGTGAGGGTTAGAGCGGTGGGCATGATCACCACCATCTGTTCCCAGATCGGCACCCCGGGCTGCACGAACTGAGAAAATGCGGCGAGGTAGCCTGCAACGCTTTTGGGATTGATAGTGGCCACAGCCAGCGCATGAAGATAGACATGGCGCGCGGGCCGCTCATCCGCCCTAACGGGCGTCTTCGCGGTTAACCAGCCGCGGATGCCGAGATAGATCAGAAAACCGGCACCGGTTAGTTTGGCGATGGCAAAGGCCGCAGGTGAGGCGGCGATCAGGGCGGTTATGCCTAGGGCCGACAAGATCAGGAATACGGTGGCCTGGGTAAGGATCGCCAGAACGCCGATCATTGCCCGCGGAAAGGCCAGGTTCATACCGTTTGAGATACAATTGACCGCGTTTGGCCCCGGGGTGGTGACGAACACCAACCAGAACAAGGCGAATATGGACCAGGCTTGGAATGTCATGAGGTTAATACACCGGAGGGGCGATCACCCAGATCGCAATGGCCGGTTCCGAATATGGGTTGATCCAGCGAAACGGCTCGCCACGGATGCGGAAACTGTCGCCGGGATGGATGGTGAAGGTTCGTTCGTTGATTTCAAGGTCCAGTTTGCCCGAGATCAGATAGCCGACCTCCTGAGTGGGGCGCGCCACGGCGGTGGTAATTTCGCTATGCGGTTCAAACGTTGAATGCACCATTTCAAAGTCGTCGGTCAGGTCCGGCGACAGCAGCTCTTCGATCAACCCCGCGGTGTAGGACCCAATAGGACGACGTGCGCCGTTACGTACCACATACCCGATTTCGTCCGCCGGGGCCGGGGATTGGCCGAACAGGGTCGAGACGCGGACATCAAGCTCTGCCGCGATATGGCGCAGGTCGGTGATTGACGGATCCGAGAGATCACGTTCAACTTGGCTGAGCCAACCAACGGAACGGTCAAGTCTGGCAGCCAGATCGTTGAGGGTCAGGCCACGCGCCTTACGCAGCGCGCGCAGGTCGGCGCCAAGGGTTGGAGGGGTGGGAGGAGTGTGGCTCACTGTGGAAGTCTCGTGAAAAATACGACAATAATTTCACGCTAGAGTGAGTCGATGAAATTTCCAAGAAGTTTTTCATGATATTTTTGGTCAAGCTGACTTTGACCCGACAACTGGACACCAGCTCCGGCGCGTGATTAACTGAACGTGCGTTCAAATATATGTAAGGATATCCCCAATGAAGCTTTCCACTACTGCTGCCATCGTCACCGGAGGGGCGTCCGGTCTGGGCGAAGCCACGGCCCGACATTTTTCCCAGAACGGTGCGATTGTCACCATTCTGGACCGGGACGCCGAGCGGGGCGAAAAGGTGGCGGATGAAATCGGCGGGTATTTTGCCCAGACCGACGTGACAGACGAGGCATCGGTTGCCAGCGCTATCGTCTTGGCAATGGACAAGATGGGCCGGATCAGCGCCTGCGTGAATTGCGCCGGTATCGCCTATGGAATCAAGACCGTGGGGCGGGACGGGCCGCATCCCTTGGATGCATTCCAGCGGACGATCGATATCAACCTGATGGGCACCTTCAATGTGTCGCGTCTGGCGGCGGCGGAAATGGCGCGCAATGACCCAGAGCCGGATGGTGCGCGCGGGGTGATCGTCAATACTGCGTCAGTTGCGGCCTATGACGGGCAAAAGGGGCAGGTGGCTTATGCGGCGTCCAAGGGCGGCATTGTTGGCATGACCTTGCCGATGGCGCGCGATCTGGCTTCGACCGGAATCCGGGTGATGACCATAGCACCGGGGATATTCATGACGCCGATGCTGGCAGGATTGCCTGAAGACGTGCAGGCGCAGTTGGCGACGGATGTGCCGTGCCCGGCCCGGTTGGGTGATCCTGCGGAATACGCGGACCTTGTTGGTTTCATTGTCAGCGCCGGGTATCTGAACGGCGAGGTGATCCGGCTGGATGGTGCGTTAAGAATGCGCTAGAAAATCAAACCCCAAAACAGCCCGTAGGGTGGGTTTTTAACCCACCTTTACCCCGTTTTAAATTGGCGCGGCTGGTGGGTTAAAAACCCACCCTACCCAACAACCTTGCAATTCAGGCCAGCTCGATAGCGATCGCCGTACCCTCACCGCCACCAATACAGATCGCCGCAACACCGCGTTTCAACCCGCGCTTTTCCAGTGCGTTCAACAAAGTGACCATGATTCGTGCGCCCGAGGCCCCAATCGGGTGGCCCAACGCACAGGCACCGCCGTTGACGTTGACGATGTCGCGGCTCAGACCCATTTCCTGCATGAACGCCATGGGGACCACGGCAAAGGCTTCGTTGATTTCCCAAAGGTCGACATCTTCCTTGTTCCAACCGATTTTCGCCAGCAGCTTTTGAGCGGCGGGCACGGGTGCCGTAGTAAACAGACCCGGGGCCTGAGCATGGCTGGCGTGGCCAAGCATACGGGCGCGCACGGTCAGCCCTTGGGCCGATGCCGCATCACCAGAGGCCAGAACAAGGGCGGCAGCTCCGTCCGAAATGGACGATGCATTGGCCGCTGTTACGGTGCCATCCTTGCGAAAGGCCGGTTTCAGGGTTGGGATCTTTTCGGGACGCGCGTTGCCAGGCTGCTCGTCGGCGTGTGTCACCACCTCACCCTTGCGGGTTCGTTGGGTCACGGGTGTGATTTCACTGGCAAACGCCCCGCTTTCTTGCGCCGCCAATGCGTTCGACAATGAACGCAGCGCGTATTCATCCTGCGCCTCGCGGCTAAGCTGATAGGTCTCAGCGCAATCTTCGGCAAATGTGCCCATCAGGCGACCCTTTTCATAGGCGTCTTCAAGCCCGTCAAGGAACATGTGATCAATCACCTGACCATGGCCAATACGCGCGCCACCCCGCATCTTTGGCAGCAGATATGGCGCGCCGGTCATGCTTTCCATACCCCCGGCAACGACGACATCCGATTGACCCAGGGCGATCTGGTCAAAGGCGATCATTGCCGCCTTCATGCCGGACCCGCACATCTTGTTCAGGGTGGTGGCAGGTACTTCTTCACCCAACCCGGCGGCAAACCCGGCCTGACGCGCCGGTGCCTGACCCTGACCAGCCGGCAGGACACAGCCCATCAAAAGGTCGTCAACCTGCGTTGCTTTGGCCCCCTCAAGTGCCGCGCGAATCGCAGCACCACCAAGATCGGCCGCACTTACTCCGTCGAATACGCCCTGAAACCCGCCCATGGGTGTACGGGCAGCTCCGGCAATAATTACATCTTTCACGGGCACATCTCCTGATTGTTATTTAGTGTTCCGATCCCTGCATACCGAATGGTAAGGATTGCCGTCTAGCTATGGCGCGAGATATTTCAATAAGGAAGCAGTAAATGAGCCTTACCAGCACCGTAGATGGCAATGCCCGAATCGTCACTGTGAATGCCGAACGGATAGACGCCGCCATGGCGATCCAGTTCAAAGAAGATATGCGTGTGGAAACCGAACAAGGGCCGGACCGCGTTATCCTGGACCTTTCGGCGGTTTCGTTCATCGATTCAAGCGGCCTTGGCGCCATCGTTGCCTCGATGAAACAACTGGAGAGCCATCGGCGGCTGGATCTGGCCGGGCTGACCCCGATGGTGGACAAGGTGTTTCGCCTGACCCGGATGGACATGGTGTTCAAACTGTTCGCCTCGCTGGATGACGCCAAGGCCGCAGTTGCTAGCTGAAGCCGCCGGTTAACCTCGCGGGGCAGGGCAGAGACCGGAATGCGAAAGAAATTCAACACTTCGTTTAACGCGACCGAACTTGGCGCTCGCAACGCGATTGCGGCGATCTCGGATCACATCCGGGCCTCTTGGCTTACTCAGGACCAGGCCGACGGGGTTGAGATTGCCCTGGCTGAGGCGGTCAACAATGTGGTTGAACATTCGTTTGCCAAGGCCGAACCAGGGAATGTCCGTGTTCTGTGCAGCCTTAGAGACAGCCAGCTGGACATCAGAATATGCGACTC
>DAOUQK010000035.1 GCA_030625695.1 Paracoccaceae bacterium
GCACGTTTGCCGCGCGCTGTCAGGCTTTCAACCGCCTCAATTTTGATGTCCATCACAACGGCGATCTCAGGATTGGACATCTCTTGCAAATGGCGCAAAACTACCGCCTGTCGTTGGCGTTCGGGCAACAACATCAGAGCCGCCTGCAACGCATCTTTGCGCGCCGCATTCTGCATTTGTTCAACCACACCCACTCCTGGGTCAGCCGGTTCTGCCACATCATCCAATGTGGTCATTCCACCGCGTGCACGCCGCTGGATATCAACACACAGATTCATCACCACCCGGGTCAACCAGGTCGAAACCTTGGCCCGCCCCGGCTCCCAATTTGGGGCCATGCGCCACAGACGCAACATCGCCTCTTGCGCCACCTCTTCCGCCTCGCCCCGGTTTCCCAGCATCCGAAACGCCGTGCCAAAGGCGCGCGGACCCAGACGCCCGGTCAACTCGCGCGCCGCCGTTGGATCGCCATTGGCAAACAGCACCAAAAGCGCGTCATCAGAGGGAACCGATGCGCTCATCGCATACGGCATCCGTACGTCGGGCACCCAGAGATTAAAAGGATGCCCGCCATGTTCAGTCCTTAGGCCCGTGACCACCCCGGTGGCCTTTACGGCGCTCACCCATCTGCGCTTTGGCTTCGTCGAATTCCTGTTCGGAAATCCCGCCAGAGCCGTCTTCGTCAAAGTGGTCAAACATCCGCCCGGCGCGGCGTGGTTTGGGCATTTCATCGCGCGACAAAGCACCGTCGCCGTCTTTGTCAAAGCGTTCAATCATGCCCGTGACGCGTTTGCCGGCTTGTTGCTGTGCCTTGGCGATCAGTTCTTCGGCGCTCAACACGCCATTGCCATCTGTATCAGCCTCGTCAAAGCGGGCCGCGCCCATGGCCTGCATTTCAGACTGGGTGATCTGGCCGTCGCTATCGGTGTCCAGCTCTTCAAAGCTGATGTTCATGCCATGCCCGCCGCCATGGCCGCCATGCCCATCGTGACGCGGCCCAAAGGCAAACGCCGATGTGGCCGCAATACCCAATGAGGCCACAACGACCCCGGTGATGATATAAGTCTTGTTCATCTCAAACATTCCTTTGTCTGTTATGATCGCCCATCTGGCGCCATTCATACCAATCAAACGCAATGCCAACAGGTTTCCGTCGCAATAACCGCAAGTTTTTTTGTACAAAATATTTGCGGCATCCTGCCGCTTGGCGGTACATAACTGCGTCTTACCCCTTTCAAACCACTCTGTTTCGCCCCAAATGACGCAGAGATAAAACCCGAATGCAACGTCTGAGGCCAAGATGAGCGATATAAGCATGACCGACGCCCAATCCGGTGAACGCGAACTTTGGCCTGCATTGGCCAAAGGCTGGCGTCAGAAATGCCCCAGTTGCGGTCAAGGCAAGTTGCTGCATTCCTACCTTAAAGTGAATGACACCTGCGAGGCATGCGAACAGGAATTGCACCATCACCGCGCCGATGATGGGCCCGCCTATCTGACCATCCTGATCGTCGGCCACATCATGGCGCCGGCGCTTTTGATTGCGTTCAAGACGTTTCGCCCCGAACCTTTGGTGCTGTTTGGCATCTTTGCGGTTGGCTGCACCGCATTATCGCTTTACCTTCTGCCCAGACTAAAAGGCGCGGTGGTCGGGTTTCAATGGGCACGCCGCATGCACGGGTTCGACGATCTGACCCGCTAATATGGGGTACTTATGACGATTGATAAAACCGCGATACGCAACGCCGCCACCGTCATTGTTCTGCGCGACCGGATGGGCGATCCTTCGATCCTGATGGGGCAGCGCGGGGCAAAAGCCGCATTCATGCCGAACAAATTTGTGTTTCCGGGCGGGGCTGTTGACGCGGACGATGCCACTGTGACGCTGGCCAGCCCGTTGAATGATCTCTGCCATCGCCGCCTGGCCGATGATGCGCCGGATGGCTTGCAACATGCGTTGGCCACCGCCGCCATTCGTGAGTTATGGGAGGAAACCGGGCTTATCCTTGGGGTTCCGGGTGCCTGGGACAATGATCCGACCCTCGACTGGCAAGGTTTTGCCGCGACCGGTCATCGCCCTGCCGCAGCCCCCATGCAATTTGTGTTCCGCGCCCTGACCCCGCCGGGGCGAACCCGCCGGTTTGATGCGCGATTCTTTCTGGTTGATGCAGGTGCCATTCAAAGCGATTTGGATGATTTCACCCACGCCTCGGATGAATTGTCACATCTTCAGTGGATCAAGCTGGGCGACGCCCGCAAATTTGACCTTCCCTTTATCACCGAAGTGGTTCTGGCCGAGATTGCCGGCCGGGTGACAGAGACCTCTGCCCCCGAATCGGTCCCGTATTTTCGCAATAATGACGAGGCGAGCCTGTTTTTGCGCCTTTACGGGCGGGAAATGCCCGACTGAGGCAAGACGCTCTTCAAGCCGTAAATGGCTTTCCTCGCGGCTTGCAGTGCTGGGCGTTCTTGCGCCTGTGGTTACCTATGCATATACGCGCCAATATGTCAGATACACCCAACCGCCCCGCCCTGCCGCCCGAGATTGCCCGACGGCGCACGTTTGCGATCATTTCGCACCCTGACGCAGGCAAAACCACCCTGACCGAGAAATTCCTGCTGTATGGCGGTGCCATTCAGATGGCCGGCCAAGTGCGCGCCAAAGGCGAAGCGCGCCGCACCAGATCTGACTTTATGCAGATGGAAAAGGACCGGGGCATTTCCGTGTCCGCCAGCGCCATGTCGTTTGATTACGATGACTTTCGCTTTAACCTTGTGGACACACCCGGTCACAGTGATTTCTCTGAAGACACGTACCGTACGCTAACGGCAGTGGACGCCGCCGTGATGGTGATCGACGGGGCCAAAGGTGTGGAAAGCCAGACCCAGAAGTTGTTTGAGGTGTGCCGCCTGCGCGACCTGCCTATCCTGACATTCTGCAACAAAATGGACCGGGAAAGCCGGGATATATTTGAAATCATCGACGATATTCAGGATAATCTGGCAATTGATGTGACCCCGGCAAGTTGGCCGATCGGCAAGGGCCGCGATTTCATCGGTTGCTATGATATCCTGCGCGACCGGCTGTTGCTGATGGACCGGGCTGATCGCAACAAGCTGGCGCAAAGCATTGAAATCAATGGAATTGATGACCCCAAGCTGGCAGAATATGTGCCTGCGGAGCTGTTGGGAACATTTCTGGAAGAGCTGGAAATGGCGCGTGAATTGCTGCCACCTTTGGATCAAAAAGCGCTGTTGGAAGGCACTCTGACGCCGATCTGGTTCGGCTCGGCCATCAACTCGTTCGGGGTGCAGGAACTGATGCAGGGTATTGCCCGTTACGGTCCCGAACCGCAAATCCAAAAGGCAACGCCGCGCGATATTCTGCCTGAAGAAGCCAAAGTGACCGGCTTTGTCTTCAAGGTTCAGGCCAATATGGACCCGAAACACCGCGACCGGGTGGCGTTTGTGCGAGTCGCTTCCGGGCACTTTAAACGCGGTATGAAGCTGACCCATATCAGGTCGAAAAAACTCATGACCATCTCAAATCCGGTGCTGTTTCTGGCTGCCGACCGGGCCTTGGCCGAAGAAGCATGGGCAGGCGACATCATCGGCATCCCCAACCACGGTCAGCTGCGCATTGGCGATACATTGACCGAAGGCGAAGTGTTGCGCGTCACCGGCATTCCCAGCTTTGCGCCGGAAATACTGCAAGGGGTACGGGCGGGCGATCCGCTCAAATCCAAGCACCTGGAAAAGGCGTTGATGCAATTTGCCGAAGAAGGCGCTGCCAAGGTCTTTAAGCCGGCCATCGGCTCGGGCTTTATCGTCGGCGTTGTCGGCCCTTTGCAATTCGAAGTGCTGGCCAGTCGGATAGAAATGGAATACGGCCTGCCGGTGCGGTTCGAACCATCCCAGTTTACCTCGGCGCGTTGGGTGAACGGTGACGCGCAAGCCATTGATAGGTTGGTAAATAGTAATACACAACATATCGCCTACGACAACGACGGCGACATCGTGTTCCTGACTCGTCTGCAATGGGATATCGACAGGATTGACCGGGATTTCCCCGATGTTGTGTTAACCGCAACAAAGGAAATGATGGTTTGAATGCCCAAGTCGGGAACAATAAGATGAAGCCAGGCCTGAAACGGGGCCTGAAATGGGGCCTGACGGCGACGGTAAAGGCACCGGTGGCCGATATCCTGAAGTTCGCCGCCTATCACCTCGATCTGGGGGCGCACCGGCTTTATATTTACCTTGATGACGATAACCCTGAGGCCTTCGCCGCCCTCAAAGCGCATCCGAAAATCCGCGTGACCCAATGCGACGATATGTACTGGCGCAAAACCAACGGCAGGCGCCCGAAAATGCACCAACCGCGCCAGACCGCGAATGCCACCCATGCCTATTATCGGCAGGCCGAGATTGATTGGCTGATCCATATGGACGTGGATGAATTTCTGTGGCCAGACAGTGACTTGCAACAACAACTTAACCTGATTGATGCGGATATTGTGACTGCTCGCACCCGGCCACAGGAATTATTGGCAGGCGGTGGGACAACCTACAAAGGATTTGTCCCGGCCTCGCAGAACCGTGCGGCCATTGTTGGACGACTGTATCCGCAATACGGCGATTTCGTCAAAGGCGGCTTTCTTAGCCATCTGGCAGGAAAGCTGTTTGTGCGCACTGGGTTGGACAATCTGACAGTGAAAATCCACAATGTTTTACAGGGCACCGATGATGGTCAGAAAACCCAGCTGAAATCGACGGAAATGCCCGGTGTTGCCCTGTGCCATAACCATGCCGAAACCTGGGACAGTTGGATCGCCGCCTATCAATATCGCCATAAAAGTGGCTCGTACCGGGCGGAGCTTGGCCGCAATCGCCCAGCCGAACAAGGCGGGATAAACATGCATGATTTGTTCCGATCAATCGAAGCTGAACAAGGGCCGGACGGTCTGCGTGTCTTTTTTGACGAAGTTTGCGCCGATACCCCCGAATTGCGCGGCCGATTGGCAAACGAGGGTCTGTTGCGCACCTGTGATCTGTCATTAGAGGCGAAACGGCAGAAACATTTCCCGCAATAAGCGCCATATTGTCGCGAAAGTGGAAACAAACAGCCAGAAAACCACCAAAATCGCAACTTGATTTGACCCCTGCGCACGTTTTTGTTATGCCCCCGCCAAAGCCACTGATGCGCAGGTGCGCAGGGTCAAAAGGACCCGGCTTGAACCTAGACGAGCGGGCCAGAAAATTGTCCGCAATACACGGATACATATGACAAAATTCTCTGATCTGAACCTGGCACCCAAAGTTCTGAAAGCCGTCGAAGAGACGGGCTATGAAACCCCTACTCCAATTCAGGCCGGGGCGATTCCCCCGGCATTGGAAGGACGTGACGTTCTGGGCATCGCCCAGACCGGCACCGGCAAAACCGCCGGCTTTGTCCTGCCGATGATCACCATGCTGGCCCGGGGCCGTGCACGCGCACGCATGCCGCGCTCATTGGTGTTGTGCCCGACACGGGAATTGGCGGCCCAGGTGGCTGAAAACTTCGATACATACGCCAAACATGTGAAGCTGACCAAGGCGCTGTTGATTGGTGGTGTTTCGTTCAAGGAACAGGACAAGCTGATCGACAAAGGCGTTGACGTTCTGATCGCAACACCAGGCCGGTTGCTGGACCATTTCGAACGTGGCAAACTGTTGCTGACCGGTGTTCAGATCATGGTGGTGGATGAGGCCGACAGGATGCTGGATATGGGGTTCATCCCCGATATCGAGCGGATCTTTTCCCTGACGCCGTTCACCCGCCAGACACTGTTCTTCAGCGCCACAATGGCGCCCGAGATTGAACGGATCACCAACACCTTCCTGTCCAATCCCGCGCGAATCGAAGTGGCCCGCCAGGCCACCACGGGCGAGAATATCGAGCAATGCGTCGTGATGTTCAAAGCCTCGCGGCGCGACCGCGAGGCCAGCGAAAAGAGAAAATTGCTGCGGGCGTTGATTGACGGCGAAGGCGATAAATGCACCAATGCCATCGTCTTTTGCAACCGCAAGGTTGATGTGGATATTGTTGCCAAGTCATTGAAAAAATACGGGTATGATGCGGCCCCGATCCATGGTGATCTGGATCAGAGCCAGCGGACACGTACGCTTGACGGCTTTCGCGAAGGGTCTTTACGGTTTTTGATTGCCTCGGATGTGGCCGCGCGCGGACTGGATGTTCCCGCGGTTACACATATTTTCAATTTTGACGTGCCGGGCCACGCCGAGGATTACGTACACCGGATTGGCCGCACCGGCCGGGCCGGACGTGACGGCAAGGCGATGATGATCTGCATTCCGCGGGATGAACGCAACCTTGGTGATATTGAACGTTTGGTGGAAAAAGAAATTCCCCGGATGGAGAACCCGTTGCAATCCGGCGGCGCGCCGGAAACCAGCGAACAGGTTGAGGAAAAACCCAAAACGACGTCTCGCCGCCGGTCATCCAAATCAACCGAGGCGAAGCCGGACTACAAACCTGAGGCGAAGCAGGACAACAAACCTGAAGCGAAGCCGGAAAATAGACCTGAGGTGACGCAGGACAACAAACCTGAGGCGCAGGCATCCACCAAACCTAGGAATGATCGCATTCGACGCGGTTCGGATCGCGGGCAAGATCGTGGCGGTAAAAAGGTGGTTGGTCTTGGTGATCACATGCCCGGCTTTATTGCCATGAGCTTTGAAGACAGGCGCGGCACCTGAAACCGGGCGCGACGCAAGGCTTTATCAAGAGCCTTGCGTTCCCCCCTTGCGATCCTAAGGCCTATGCCTCAGCGCATCCGGCTGATTACCACCGTCACTTCCGGCTTTTTGCCGATCTCACCTTGCGCAGATTGGCGGGCAACCCGGCGCAACGCCTCTTCCAACTTATCGTCATCCTTCAGCGTTTTAGCCTCGGCGCGTTTCAGGAACTGATCCAGATCCGCTTCCAGAATTTCGACCAAAGGCGCATTTGACGACCCCGTTTCGGCGACACCCATGGTCTCGCACCACGGCTCGCCCAATGGTTCATCCGATTCGTCCAGAATCACCGTGACCAGAATATGCCCGTTCAGCGCCATGCGAATCCGATCCCGCACCACCCCGTCCAACGCGCCAATCTTAACGCTTCCGTCCAGGTAGGTCCGCCCGGTCTCAATATATTCCGCCACCTTGGGTGCGTTTCCACTTAAATCAAGCATCATGCCATTCACTGCAACAACGCCTTGCAACCCTTTGGATTCAGCCAGTTTCACATGTTCACGCAAATGCCTGTGTTCACCGTGCATCGGGATCACCATTTGCGGGCGCACCACCTCATGCATCCGTTCAATATCAGGTCGGTTGGCATGCCCCGACACATGGTAAAGCCCGTCAGAATCATCCACCACATCCACGCCTTTTTCGCTCAGCTGGTTGATGATTCGGATAACACCGCGTTCATTGCCCGGAATGGTCTTGGAGGAAAACAGAAATAAATCGCCTTCTTTCAGGGTAAGCCCCCGGTATTTCCCCTGCGCCAATTGCGCAGATGCCGCCCGCCGTTCACCCTGAGACCCGGTTACCAGCAACATCAGGTTTTCGCGCGGCACATCTCGTGCCTCCTCGGGGCTGATCACGCCAGGGAAATCCGTCAAAACGCCAGTTTCCACCGCCGCCTCGACCATCCGCTGCATCGCCCGGCCCAGCAATACAATCGAGCGCCCTGCCCTTTGTCCCGCCTCGGCCAGCGTTTTGACCCGCGCCACATTGCTTGCAAACGTGGTGGCAATGACCATGCCCGCGGCCTCGCTGACCAGTTTGGTAATCGCCGGGCCGACATCTTTTTCGCTGCGCCCCGGTTTGGGCGAAAACACGTTGGTTGAATCGCAAATCAGGGCACGCACCCCGTCGCGACACACGTCTGCCCACAGGTCCGGGTCAAACGCCTCGCCGACCATCGGTGTCGCATCCAGCTTGAAATCTCCGGTGTGGATCAACCGGCCATGGGCGCTGTCGATTACCAAAGATGCGCTTTCCGGAATCGAATGCGATATCGGCAGAAAACTTACGCTAAACGGCCCCGCTTCGACCTTTTCCGGCCAGGCCGACACCACCCGCACGGCCTCGGGTGGATGCCCATGTTCAGCCATCTTGCGCTTGGCAATATTGGCGGTAAATGCACGGGCATAGATCGGCGCGCCAAGGTCGCGGTAAAAATGCGCCGCCGCCCCTATGTGGTCTTCGTGCGCATGGGTGATGAATATCGCCTCAAGCCGGTCGGCCCGTTCGATTAGCCAGGACATATCCGGCAGAATCAGATCGACCCCCGGTGTGCCATCCATATCTGGGAACGTTACCCCCAGATCAACCAGTATCAGGCGTTCCTTATTCGGCGGGCCAACCCCATACACATAGGCATTCATGCCAATTTCACCGGCCCCACCAAGGGGCAGATAGATCAGTCTTTCGCCGTTTCTTTTCCGGGCCATTCAGCCATTATCCTTATTATACTCATGAATCACGGTCAGCCCGTGCATGGTTAAATCTTCTTCCAAAACATCGAACAGATCGACGTTCTGCTGAAACAGCGGAGCCAGCCCGCCGGTGGCAACAATCTTCATTTCAACGTTCCGTTCGCCCTTGATCCTTGTGCAAATCTCGCGCACCAGCCCGACATATCCCCAGAAAATGCCCGACTGGATGCAGGCAACCGTATTGGTTCCTACTACGCCTTGCGGCTTGGCAATGTCCACATGCGGCAGGGCGGCGGCGGCAGTATGCAGCGCTTCAAGGCTGAGGTTCACGCCGGGTGCAATCACCCCACCGACGTAAGCGCCATCATGGGCCACCACGTCAAACGTCGTCGCGGTGCCGAAATCAACCACAATCAGATCGCCGCCGTGGCGCTGAAATGCGCCTGCGGTATTGACCAAGCGGTCAGGGCCAACTTGCGTGCCTTGGTCCACCCTGGGGGGGTGCGGCAAAATGCAATCGGGTTTACCGACCACTAAAGGACGCGCGCCAAAGAACCTGTCGGCAAAGACCCGAAGGTTGAAAACCACGCGCGGAACAGTGGAAGAAATGATCACCTCAGTGATGTTAACGTCGATGCCATAATGCTTTACTAAAGTGGAATACCAGGTGAAATAGGCGTCCGCCGTGCGCGCATGATGGGTCGACGTGCGCAGGGTGCACAGGAATTTCTGACCGTCCCAAATCGAGAAAACCGTATTGGTATTGCCGCAATCTATCGCCAATAACATCGCGTCCCCTTTCAGAAAAACACATCCGCCGCCGGAATGGCGACACGGGACTTGCCCCTCAATAATACAAGGTTACCAGTGGCGTCTACCGTCTCGAATGTGCCAGTGGTCTCGGTGTTGCCTGCCCGCGCCGTGACCACCTGCCCAAGGCGGGCCGCATGGGACAGCCAGGCGGTTCGGATTGGTTCAAACCCCTGGGTGGTGAACTGCGCCTCATATTTGGCAAATGCCACAGCAAGAAACGTCAGAAACGCCTCTGGCTCTACCGAAACGCCGGTTTCAGACATAAGCGACACTGGTCGAAGTGCCCGCGCCTCAACCTCATCCCCCGAAGGGGCAGACGCCAGATTTACCCCGATCCCAACCGACAGCATGCCGCCCGCGCTTTCCAGCAATATCCCCGCCAGCTTGCCACCGTTCAGCAACACATCATTGGGCCACTTCAACGCAAACCCATCACTGCGCCCGGCCACCCCGATACACGCGTCCAACACCGCCAGTGCTGCCACAAAACTCCGCAAAGCAACCCGCGCAGGATCGCCATCTGGAAACATCACCAAAGTTGCTGCAAAATTCCCCGCCGGCTCAACCCAAACACGCCCGCGCCGACCCCGGCCCTTGGTCTGAACCCGCGCCAAAATCCATTCCGGCCCGCTCAACCCAGGCCCAACCTGCGCCGCCTCATCCAGCGTTGAATCCACGCTCGCCAATACTCGCCGCCCATAGCCTTCAGGCCACTGCGTTCCACTCTTCATCTTGCTAAGAAAACTCCCGCCGGAGGCATCCTGAAATTGCGGCAACGAGCCAACGATTCAATTCACCAGCGCCGCCGCCGCTGCCGCAGCCGCCCCTTCAACGCCAAACATATTGATGATCCCCAACAGCATTACCGCCGCCGACGCCATCAGGAACCCCCACAACACCGGCGAGCCGTTTTTATCAAGCCCCTCACCCTCGTCGCCGAAATACATGTAATATACGATCCGCAAATAATAAAACGCACCAATCACCGATGCGATCACGCCGGCCACTGCCAGCCACGCCAGACCGCCCTCATACGCCGCGCGCAGCACATAGAACTTACCGAAAAACCCCAGCATCGGTGGCACACCAGCCAGCGAAAACAACAGGATCAACATCGCCAAGGCCTTGCCCGGCTCGCGTTTGGCATATTGGTTCAACGCGCCAATATCGGTAACCGGCACGCCGTCTTTCTCCATCATCAGGATAAACGCAAACGTTCCCACATTCATCGTCACATAAATCGCCATATAGATCAGCATCGCCTGCACGCCAAACACCGTGCCCGAAGCCAGCCCCATCAATGCAAACCCCATATGCGCGATCGACGAATAGGCCATCAGCCGCTTGATATCGCGCTGGCCAATTGCCGCCACCGCCCCCAGGAACATCGATGCCACCGACAACAAGGCAATCACCTGGCTCCAGTCCGCCACAGCCAACCCAAACGCATCATGCAACACCCGGGCAAACAACCCCATCGCCGCCACCTTAGGTGCGGTGGCAAAAAATGCCGTCACCGGTGTTGGCGCACCTTCGTAGACATCCGGCGTCCACATATGGAATGGAACGGCGGAAACCTTGAACGCCATGCCCGAAATCAGGAACACCAGGCCAAACAACAGCCCCAAGGACACCTCGCCATGTTGCGCCGTTTGGATGATACCGGAAAACAACGTGGTGCCGGAATAGCCATAAACCAGCGACGCACCGTACAACAAAAGCCCCGAAGACAACGCGCCCAAAACGAAATACTTCAACCCCGCCTCGGTTGATTTCACCGAATCCCGGCGCATCGCCGCGATCACGTACAATGCCAGCGATTGCAGTTCCAACCCCATGTACAAAGACATCAGATCGCCCGCAGATACCATCATCATCATGCCAACAACGCTCAAGCTCACCAATAGCGGAAACTCAAACCGCAAAAGCCCTCGCCGCGACATGTAATCCTGGCTCATCACCAGCACTGACGCCGCCGCCAGCAGGATCGCCACCTTGGCAAACCGCGCGAAGCCGTCATCGACAAACATGCCGTTGAACGCGACATTGGTGCCCTCACCATTGCTGGCAATCCACCCAGCCAGCGCCACCATGACCCCGCCCGTGACCCATGTCAGCAGGCGCGCCATCCCATCTTTTGAGGTGTAAACCGCCCCCAACAACGCCGCCATGGCATAAAGCGCGAGGATAATCTCGGGCAGGATAACACTCAGATCAGACTGGATCATACGCCCGCCCCCTAGTTCGATGCATGCTGGGTGGTGGCCTCGGCCATCCCCAGTGCTGCTTGATAATCGTTAACCAGTGCCGTGGTACTGGGGCCGATGATGTCCGTGATCAGCGACGGGTAAACGCCTAACCAGATGGTCATGACGATAAGGGGCGCAAATATCGCCTTTTCCCGCGTGGTCATGTCGGTGATGGTTCTTAGGCTTTCCTTGATCAGATCGCCAAACACCACCCGCCGATACAGCCAAAGCGCATAGCCGGCTGACAATATCACGCCCGATGTTGCCACTGCCGCGACCCAGGTATTGGTCTGGAATATCCCCATAAGCGTCAGGAATTCGCCAACAAATCCGGACGTGCCCGGCAGGCCGACATTGGCCATGGTGAACAACATGAACACCAATGCATAGACCGGCATCCGTATCACCAACCCGCCGTAAGCCTCGATATTGCGGGTATGCATCCGGTCATAAATCACCCCGACAATCAGGAACAACGCGGCCGAGATAAACCCGTGGCTAAGCATCTGGAATATTGCGCCATCAACACCTTGCTGGTTGCCGGCAAAAATGCCCATGGTGACAAACCCCATGTGGGCAACGGATGAATAAGCAATCAGCTTTTTCATATCTTCCTGCACCAGCGCCACCAGCGATGTATAGACAATCGCAATCGCGCTCATCCACAGCACCAAAGGCGTCATCACCTCACTGCCAATCGGGAACATCGGTAAAGAGAACCGCAAAAATCCATAGCCACCCATTTTCAACAGGATTGCCGCCAGAACCACCGAGCCAGCGGTCGGCGCCTGAACATGCGCATCCGGCAGCCAGGTATGCACCGGCCACATTGGCATTTTGACTGCAAATGAGGCAAAGAATGCCAGAAACAGCAGCGTCTGCATGCCGCCAATCACCTGAATTCCCAGCAATTCGAAATTTTCCGAGGCAAACTGATGGGTCAGCAGAACTTCGATATCCGTGGTGCCCGCGTCGGCAAACATGCCAACCATCGCCACCAGCATCAGCACCGACCCAAGGAAGGTATAAAGGAAGAATTTGAACGATGCATAAACCCGCTGCGCCCCGCCCCAGATGCCAATGATCAGGAACATCGGGATCAGACCGGCCTCAAAGAACAGATAGAACAGAACCAGATCCAGCGCCATGAACACGCCGAGCATCAGGGTTTCCAACAACAGGAAGGCGATCATATATTCCTTGACCCGCTCGGTCACATTCCAGCTGGCAAGGATCGTCAGCGGCATGATGAAGGTGGTCAGCATCACAAACAGCACCGAAATGCCGTCGACACCCATCTTGTATTGCAACCCCATCAGCCAATCGCGCTGTTCGACAAACTGGAACCCGGTATCGGCAGGATCAAAGCCAAACAAGATAAACAGCGACACAATAAAGGTGGCCGAGGTGGCAAACATCGCCACCCATTTGGCATTCCTCTGTGCGGCTTCATCGTCACCGCGCAGGAATATTGTCAGGATCAAAGCGGCCAGCGCCGGAATGAACGTCACAATCGACAGAAGATTGTCCATCAGTGAACTCCTCCGATGCTCATCCAGGTGATCAGGGCGGCTATGCCCAGCACCATCCAGAAGGCGTAAGTAAACAGGAACCCGGTCTGTGCCTTGCCCGCGAGCCGGGTAAAGAACGGCACAATGCCCATGGCCACGCCATTGAGGAAGCCATCAATCACATTCCCATCGCCGCGTTTCCACAACAGTCGGCCAAGGCCCATCAGGGGCCGTACCAGGAGAGCGTCATAAATCTCGTCAAAGTACCATTTGTTCCACAGGAACAGATACAAGGGGCGCATATTCGCCGCCAACCGCACCGGCAGGGACGGGTTGACGATATAAAACCAGAACGCCAGCCCCAGCCCGAAGAGCATGGCAATAAACGGCGATACCTTGACCCACACCGGCGCATGATGCGCGTTGTCCAGCACATGATTATCCGGGTGCGTGTAAATCGCCCCCTGCCCGACGGTCCAACCCGCAGCGACTTCATCGCCGTGGCCTTCTTCCGCCGCCTCGCCGTGCGCGGCCACCCCGTAAAATGCGTTGACCTTTTCGTGGCTGCCAAAGAACGGCCCCAGCCAGATCATCCCTGCAAGCACCGCACCAACCGACAAAACCCCCAGCGGCACCAGCATGGTGCGCGGGCTTTCATGGGCGTGATCATGGGTATGGCTGTCGCCCCGCGCCTCACCAAAGAAGGTCAGGAACATCAACCGCCAGCTATAGAACGACGTCATGAGGGCTGCGACCACCAGCAGGACAAAGGCAAAGTTGCCCGCATCCGTATGCGCGCCATACGCACTTTCAATGATCGCGTCCTTGGACAGGAATCCGGCAAAGCCAATCGTCGTCAACGGAATACCGACGCCGGTAATCGCCAGGGTGCCGATCAGCATGGAATAATAGGTAAACGGAATTTTCTTACGTAACCCACCAAAGTTGGTCATGTCCTGCTCGTGGTGCATCGCGTGGATCACCGACCCTGCCCCAAGGAACAACAACGCCTTGAAGAACGCATGCGTCAGCAGGTGGAACATTGCGACCGAATACATGCCAACCCCGGCGGCAACAAACATATAACCCAGCTGGCTACAGGTTGAATAGGCGATCACCCGTTTGATATCTTTTTGCACCAACCCAACGGTGGCCGCAAAAAACGCGGTGAACGCGCCGATATAGACGATGAAAGTTGTGGCTTCGGGGGCAAATTCCATCAGCGGCGACATGCGAACAATCAGGAATACCCCTGCCGTTACCATGGTCGCCGCGTGGATCAATGCCGACACTGGTGTTGGCCCCTCCATCGCGTCAGGCAACCATGTGTGCAGGAACAATTGCGCCGATTTACCCATCGCACCGACGAACAGCAGGAAGGCCATCAGATTGGCCGCGTTCCACTCCGTCCACAGGAACGTCAACTGGGTTTCCGCCAGCCTTGGGGCCTCGGCAAAGATCACATCAAAGCTGATCGAATCCGTCAGGAAGAACAGGCCAAATATGCCAAGCGCAAAGCCGAAATCCCCCACCCGATTGACCACAAACGCCTTGATTGCCGCCGCATTGGCGGAAGGCTTGCGGTAATAAAATCCGATCAAAAGGTAGGACGCAACACCCACGCCTTCCCAACCAAAGAACATCTGGATCAGGTTGTCGGACGTCACCAGTGCCAACATGGCAAAGGTGAAAAAGCTGAGATAGGCAAAGAACCGCGGCTTATAACTCTCGCCTTCGGGCCACTGTGGATCATTGTCCATATAGCCGAAGGAATACAGATGCACGAGCGACGAAACCGTCGTCACCACAATCAGCATGATCGCCGTCAGACGGTCGAGCCTGATGGTCCAGTCCGCAGACAAAGACCCGCTTTCGATAAAGCGCATGATATGGATTTGCTCAGTGGTGCCGTCGAACGTCAGGAACACGATCCAGCTAAGCAGGGCCGCAAGAAACAGCATGCCGGTCGAGACCCACATCGCCGCCGTCTCGCCAATCATTTTCCAGCCGAACCCGGCAATCAGCGCGCCAACCAGCGGGGCGAAAAGGATAATAGTTTCCATTGTGTCTTAACCCTTCATCACGTTGACGTCTTCAACATCAATCGTGCCCCGGTTGCGGAAGAATACCACCAGAATGGCCAACCCGATGGCGGCCTCGGCGGCAGCGACTGTCAGCACAAACAGGGTAAATACCTGCCCGACCAAGTCGCCCAGAAAGCTGGAGAAAGCCACCAGATTGATGTTCACTGCGAGAAGCATCAATTCGATGCTCATCAGCAGGATGATCACATTCTTACGGTTCAGGAAAAGCCCGAAGATGCCGATGACAAACAGCGTTGCTGCCACTGTCAGATAATGTTCAAGTCCGATCATAAATTGGCTCCTGGCGTGTCGGGGTAATAGAGTTTGCAACCGCAAAGCAGGTCAAACCTGTCTTTTCTCGGTAAGCGTTTTTCTAAACCATCCAGCAGAATGGTTTCCAGCGCTTCGTCAACACGCACATTACTGGAGGCGCGCGCCAATATCACAAGGTCAGCAACCGACTTCCCTTCTTTAAGCGTAAAGTCACCTTCAGGCTTCAGAATGGGTAAAACGCCGCTAAATTCCGGGCCGCAACTGGTTCCGGCAGTTTCAGTGCTCGGATCTACGCGGCTCACAAGGCGTATGACTTCCCGTGTGTTGCAATCTCCAACCAAAATGTCTGATACCTTACCGTCGAATGTGCCCATCACTTGAAAAAAGCGATTATTTCCAAGCCTTTTCGCAGGCCCCGCGCTGATACCATCGTGCAGACCAGCATTCGTGAATTCGCATAAATGCCCAACCTGTACAGGTTTGCTTGCAGCCCGGCTATCTTGATTGAATTGCCACTTTTCGGCCGTGGTCATCGGTATAATCGAGCACGCCACAGACGACGTCGCCACAAGCGTACCTGCTGAGGCTAAAGCCAACAGACCAACCATGTGTCTGACCAGTGAATTCAACTTCACAACCCCTGCCCCGGCTTAACATCTTTCAATTCCATCGCCTTGGCCGGATCACGCATCATCTGACCGATGATGTCCTGCCGCTTGATGCCCGTGCGGTGCCGCATGGTCAGCACGATCGCGCCGATCATTGCCACCAGCAGGATCAGACCCGACAGTTGGAACAACAGCCAATATTCGTCATACAGGATCACCCCCAGCGCCTGCGTATTGTGCATGTCCACCGGCGTCACCTGTGCGCGCAACCCTTCGGCGGCGGCGTTGGCATCCCAAGCGCCAAAGGCCATGACGAACTGCATCAGGATAATCAGCCCGAACAGCAGGCCCAGCGGCATATAACGCGCCATTTCCGCCTTCATTTCGGCGAAATCGACGTCCAGCATCATCACCACAAACAGGAACAACACCATCACAGCGCCGACATAGACGATCACCAGCAACATGGCGACAAATTCGGCCCCCAGCAGCACGAACAAACCTGCCGAACTAAGGAACGCAAGGATCAACCAAAGCACCGAATGCACTGGTTGGCGGCTGATCACGGTGAACAGCCCGCCGGTTATGGTGCTGATGGCGAACAGGTAGAATGCAAAAACGGTCATGTCTTGTTATCCTCTTTGTCGCCCAATACGTCTTTTGCCAGTTCCAGCGCGCGGGTCATGGCGGGAATGCCGGCAAACACCGACATCTGGGTCAGCGTCTCGACGATTTCCTGATTGCGCGCGCCCGCTTCGACCGCATGGCGCACGGTCTGGCGGATCGCCGCATCGGCCTGAGCGCCCTGACAGGTCAGACCGGCCAAGGTCAGCAGAAGACGGGTTTTGGCGTCCAGCCCGTCCTTGTTCAGGGTCTGGCCGAACATCATTTCCATCGCCTCTTTTGGCATGGTTGGCCACATGTCCTCAAAACCCTTGGCAGAAAAGGCCTCGGGTCCGGCGCCAAAAGATTTTGCCATCTCTTGGGCCTGTTTCATCATGGCCTCGAATGGGTTTGAATTGTCAGTCATCGGTAGGGTGCATCCAGTTCGAGGTTACGGGCAATCTCGGCTTCCCAACGATCACCGTTCGCCAGCAGCCGGTCCTTGTCATAAA
>DAOUQK010000123.1 GCA_030625695.1 Paracoccaceae bacterium
CGGCCCAGATCAAGTGTGGCACCCACCCCGGACGCTTCGCATATCCCCAGCAGATGCCCGGCAAACCCAAAACCGGTCACATCGGTCATCGCATGGGCCGCCCTCAGGATTTGGGCGGCTTTTGCCTGACCGCGTGTCATCTGTTCAAACCCCGCCAAAACCCATTCGCCGCGCGCCAGCCCGGCCATCTCTGCCGCCATCAGAACACCTGACCCCAATGGTTTGGTCAGGATCAGGGCGTCACCCGGACGCGCCCCTGCAAGGGTGATCGGTTCTTCTTCACACAGGCCAGTGATGGTAAACCCTATGGTCAGTTCGTCGCCAAGCGACGTATGCCCGCCAACAATCTCGGCCCCCGCTGCCGCCATCACCTCGCCTGCGACATGCAGTATTTCGGCCAAAGTACGGTCCTGCAAGGCAGGCGTCAGGCGTGGCAGGATTACCGTTGCCGTTGCCGCCTGCGGCGCTGCCCCCATTGCCCAGATATCGCCCAACGCATGGATTGCGGCGATGCGGGCCATCAGGGCCGGGTCGTGCGTTATGGCGCGCAGATGGTCTGACGTGATCACCTGACGCGCGCCGCCAGTCAGCAACAAAGCCGCGTCATCGCCGGGCAAGGCACGGATATCAGCGCGTTTGGACACCGGCAGCGCCTGCAACGCGCCGCGCAACGAAGCCCGCCCGACTTTGGCTCCACAGCCGCCGCACAGCGGCTTGTCACCGATCGCCTCAGGCAAGCCATCGGTATGCAAGGCCGGGATTTTGGCGGGTTCCATCACGGGCAGGGTGCGGAATTGTTCCATGAATGTCTGATCAATCCGATTTTTCCAGCGCCACATCAGAGGTCCGGCAAATACCCGGCCAAATTTCTCGGCCAGCGCCGTTTTGCCACCCAATGAAATCAGTTTCAGATAGTCGCCTTGCGGCGAGTAGCGCCGCAAGGGGTCGCCGGTCATCACCGCGCGCAGATTGTGGTACAGCACCGGTGCTTCGCGTACTGCATAGACCCCGGCCTTGGGCCGGGGCGACGCGCTCAGATGCACACAATCGCCAGCCCCAAACACATGTGCGTCACTGGACCGCAACGTTGGATCAACCGAGATAAAGCCATCGTTCAGGTCCAGCCCGGTATCGCCCAGCCATCCCAACGCCCGCGCCCCGGCAGTGCCAGTGGTAAAGCGTGACGCGATTTTGCGCCCATCGCTCAGGCTCAGATGGTCAGCTTCGACTGACAGGATTTGTGCATCCTCGATCACCTCAACCCCAAGCCCGGCCATGGCCGCGCGGATATGCGTTTGCGCACCTTGACCCAGCACCGAAAGAGCCTTGGCATTGTCGATCATGGTGACGCGGCTTCCCGCCCGCCCCAACAGCGCATGTGCCATCGCCATGACCAACTCGGCCCCGGCCACACCGCCGCCGATAACCGCAACTTCATGGGGTTGATCGCTTGCCAAAAACCCGGCCCATGCCGCTGCAAACGGCCCCAATGGCTTGGCCGGAACCGCGTGTTCGGCGAACCCGGGCAAGTCCGGCATGTCCGTGGTTATACCGACATTCACCGACAACAGATCATAGCCGATGGGTGCGCGACCTTCGACAAAAACCTCTCGTCGGTCCAGATCAATACCAGTGGCAGATCCGGCCACAACCCGTGCCCCGGCAAACCGGGCCAGCCGGATCAGGTCAATGTCCAGATCATCGCGGTCATAATGCCCGGCTACATAACCCGGTAACATACCCGAATAAGGCGCTGTTGGCCCCGGATGGATCACCGTAAGGCGTGCGCCTGCCAGTTGGTTCATCCCCCATTTTCGCAGCACCAGCGCGTGGGTATGTCCGCCGCCGATCATCACCAGATCATGGGTCAGGGGAAGAGGAGAAGTTTGCATGAATACGCCCGTAATTGCCGTTCTAGGGGTCCGCCTCGGGCTTGGGTTCACGGGCTAAAGTGGCCCAGTCCTGATCCTCATCAACCTTTGGCAGGCTTTCAGGCGTCTCATGCCGGTGGATATGCATCTTGGCAATGAAATTCGCCGTGATCGGTGCGGTCAGGAATAAAAACAACGTGATCAGCAACTCATGCAGCGACAATCGCCCCTCGCTCATCAACGTAAACAGGATTGAGGCGATCAGCACACCACCCACGCCCAATGTGGTCGCCTTGGTTGGCGCATGCAGGCGCGACATCGGATTGTCCAGCTTGATCAGCCCGTATGAGCCGACAAAGCCAAACACGCCGCCAATCACCAGAAACGCCGCAATCAGGATTTCGTATATTTGCGCCATATCCGCCTCACTCGATAATATTGCCGCGCAGCTTAAAGCGCGCGTAGGCCACGGTTGAAACAAAGCCAAGCATGGCGATGATGATCACGGCCTCGAAATAGACCGCAGTGCCATGGCTTAATCCGTACAGGACCATCAGGGCGATGGCGTTGATCACCATCGTGTCCAGCGCCAGCACTTTATCGCTGGCCGTGCTGGCGCTGGCAATCATCCAGAGGTTCAGCAACAGACCTATGCCGAAACAGGCGGTGGCAAAGTGGATGGCTATCTGGATCATTCGAAAATCTCCATCAAACGACGTTCATACCGCTGTTTGATCTCGTCCCTTATGGCACCGGGGTCAGGCGCATCCAGACAATGCACCAGTAAGGAATGACCATGATCCGACAGGTCGGCAGACACGGTTCCCGGCGTCAGCGTAATGGTTGCGGCCAGAACGGTGATCGCCTCGGGGGTGCGCAGGTCCAGCGGGATACAGACCCAGGCCGGACTAAGTTGGGCATTACGTTTGAACAGGATCAGCCTGGCGACGACGATATTGGCGACGACAATATCATAGAGGACGATGCCAAAATATTGCAGGATCATCCCCGGATTGCGCAAATTCGGGCGGTCCGGCCAATAAGGCTGGGTAATAAATGGAATGACAATTCCCAGAAACAACCCGAACACCAGCGAATTCAGTGAGATATGGTTGACCAGTAATAGCCAAACCAACGTCAGCAACACGGTCAGGATCGGGTGCGGCACCAGTCTTTGAAGTAATCTCATTACTTGCCCCCCCTCAGAACCGCGTCGATATAGCCTTGCGGGTCAAACAATTGCCCGGCAGTGGCGCGGGCATAATCATGCACAGGTCCGGCAAACACGCTCAACAATACCAACCCCGTAAGTAACCCAATAACAGCCACAAACGGCAGCGAAGCTGCCGCCGGTGTTTGCGGGGCTGGCTGATCCGCAGGATCAGCCCCCCCCGCCTCATACGATTTCCAGAATATCAACGATCCGGCGCGGGCAAAACCCACCACCGAGACGAGCGAAGCGACAAGAATAACGCCCCAGATCAGGGCCCACTGATCAGCGCCCCTTGCCCCGTCCATAACCAACAGCTTGCCAATGAACCCCGACAGGGGCGGCATGCCCGCCAGGGCAATGGCACCGGCAAAAAACAACGAGGCGATCAACCCGTTTTGGGCCATTGGCACGTCCGGCGTGATACGCCCGCCACGCCGTGAAATAATCAGATCTGCCACCAGAAACATCATCCCCGTCGCTAAGGTCGAATGGATAATGTAATAAATCGCCGCCCCCGTGGCAGTTTCGGTAAACAGCGATATCGCAATCAGCAACGTCCCCATCGAGGCAATCGCCGAGAACGCCACCAGCTTAGCAACCTTTTGCGCCCCCAATATGCCCAACGTGCCCACGCCCAGCGTCAGCAGGGCGGCTGGTAACAACCAATCGCCAACCAACCCGTCGGTGATGGTCACATCCGGCCCAAACACCAGCGTATACATCCGCAGGATCGAATAGGCGCCCACTTTGGTCATGATCGCAAACAATGCCGCCACCGGCATCGGCGCATTGGCATAGCTTGCCGGCAGCCAGAAATGCAGCGGCAGCACCGCCGCCTTGATGGCAAACACCAACAGTAACAACACCGCACCGACTCGTATCAAAGCGGTCTCATCCGCAGGCAATGCCGCCACCCGTTCGGCCAGATCGGCCATATTTAGCGTACCGGTCACCGCATAAAGCGTGCCCAGGGCAAACAGGAACAAGGTCGACCCCAGCAGGTTATAGACCACATATTGCACCCCGGCGCGCAACCGGCGTGCGCCCCCGCCATGGATCATCAACCCGTATGAGGCGATCAACAGCACCTCAAAGAATACAAACAGATTGAACGCGTCACCCGTCAGGAACGCGCCCATCACCCCCATCAGCTGAAACTGAAACAACGGGTGGAAATGCCGCCCCTTCAGGTCCCAGTCCGACCCGATAACATACAGCAACACCGCCAGTGCCAGCAACGCCGTCAAAGCGATCATCAGCGCTGACAACCGGTCCAGCACCAGCACAATACCAAACGGGGCGGGCCAGTTACCCAACTCATAAACCTGAATATCGCCGGTGGCGGCCTGCGCCAGCAATGCCAGGGTGATCCCCACCAGCGTGACGGTGCCCGCCAGCGAGAATATCCGCTGCAAATCCATATGATACCGGATCGCCATAATGATGAACGGCGCCAGAAGGGCCGGCAGGACAATCGGCAGAACAATCAGATGCATCATGCCTCGTCCTCGGCATTATTCACATGGCCTGTGGCCTGTTCATCGTCGTAACTGTCGTCGCGCGCCATATCAATGCGGTCATCGCGTGCCGAAAGATACGCACTCAGCGCAATCATCACCACCACCGCCGTCATCCCGAACGAGATCACAATCGCCGTCAGTACAAGCGCCTGTGGCAAAGGATCGGTGTACGCGACCGAATTATGGTTCAGCACCGGCGGCAGGTTCTGCGCCAGCCGACCGGTGGCAAACAGGAACACGTTAACCGCGTAAGACACCAAAGACAGACCAATAATGACCGGAAATGTCCGTTGGCGCAGCATCAGATAAACACCGCAGGCGGTCAGAATGCCAACAGCACTGGCAAGAAGCATCTCCATATCTTATGCCTCCTTCTCAGTTGGTTCGGTGTCTTCGGGTGGATCATCCCGCGCCGGGTTGATTTCCATCGCAAATTCGGTATCCATCCCCGGTTGCCAGGCAAATCTTGCCAGACTTTCCAGCGCCAGCATCACAGCCCCCAACACAGCCAGGAAAACCCCCAGATCAAACAGCGCCGCCGTGGCCCATTCGAATTTCTCCAACGGCCAGATGGTGATGTACCCGTAATTACTGGTCAAAAACGGCATATCCGCAAACCACGCGCCAATCCCGGTCAACGCGGCGACAAGAACGCCGGACCCGATAATGCCATGATAATAAAACCGCTGCCGGTCCGCCGCCCATTCATAACCAGACGCCATATATTGCATGATCACCGCAATCGCCGCGATCAATCCGGCAATAAACCCGCCGCCGGGCGCGTTATGACCCCGGAAAAAGATATAGGCCGCAACCATCAGCGCAATCGGCATCATCACCCGTGTTGCCACCACCATCATCAACGGATGCGGATTACCGGACTGCGGCATGTCAGGTTCCCGGTTCAACAGGCGGGCGCGCACATTGCTGCCCAGAACCGCCTCGGTAATGGCGAAAATGACGATGGCGGCGATGCCCAGAACGATGATTTCGCCAAAGGTGTCAAACCCCCGGAAATCCACCAGAATAACGTTGACCACATTGTCGCCGCCGCCGCCCGAATAAGAATTCTCCAGATGAAATTGCGAAATGGACTCTTGCGAAAAATCCCGCAGCATCAGCGCATAGATCAACCCGCCAACACCCAAACCCGCGCCAACCGACAGCACAATATCGCGTAACTGCCGCCCCGGCTTGCTTTCCTTTGGTGTCTCCTTGGGCATGAAATTCAGCGCCAGAAGCATCAGGATGATGGTCACAACTTCCACGGATATCTGCGTCAGCGCCAGATCCGGCGCGCTAAGATAGTTGAACGCCAGTGAGACAATCAACCCCACCACCCCGATCAGCACCAGCGCCATGAACCGATTGCGGTGAAACGCCACCACACAGACTGCAGCGCCCGCCAGGCATACCCAGCCAACCACCGGCACCGCCGACACCGCCAGCATTTCGCGGGTGGGGGCCGCCATGGTGCCACTGACATAGGCATAACCCGCCAGCGCCAGAGTGAACGCGGTGAATATCGCCGCATAACGGCTTAGCGACCCATCATGCAGAACTTCGGTAATCCGCCGACTAAGGGTTTCGAACCCGCCCACCAAGGTATCAAAAATAACCTTGGCCTCGGGTCTGGGTGCGGCCTCCCAAACCGGCACCAGCCGACGGTGCGCCAGTAACAACGCGCCCCCCCCGCCAACGGCCACCAGCGACAGGTAAAGCGCCGGCGTCAACCCGTGCCAGAGGGCGGCATGGAATTCCGGCATAGCCCCCCCGTTAGTCGTAGTGCCAATCACCGCACCGGACGCCGCCGCGACAAGCGGTCCGACAAGGGCGTTGGGAAACAACCCAATTCCCACCACCAATAGCACCAAAAACACCGGGGCCACCCAAAGCCCCGGTCCCGGATCATGCGGCTCACCCGGATAATCGTGGCGGACAGGCCCAAAGAACACGTGTGAAATATAGCGAAATGAATAGGCGGCTGAAAACAACGCGCCAAATACCGCCAGCCCGGCCACCAGATAAGGCGAGCCTTGCCAGACCGCCCGCAGCGCCTCTTCCAGCATCATTTCCTTGGACAGGAACCCGTTGAACGGTGGAATTCCTGCCATCGACAACGCAGCCACAAGCACGATGGTAAAGGTCAGCGGCATCAGATGCAGCAACCCGCCCAGCCGTTTGATATCTCGGGTGTGCGCCGAGTGGTCGATAATGCCCGCAGACATGAACAGCGCGCATTTGAACGTCGCGTGATTGATGATGTGAAACACCGCCGCCATCGCCGCCGCCTTGGTGCCAAAGCCCAATAGCATGGTGATCAGCCCCAGATGGCTGACCGTGGAAAACGCCAGCAACGCCTTTAGGTCATCCTTGAACAGGGCAATCACTGCCCCCAGTACCATCGTCACCAACCCGGTCGTGGCGACGATATAGAACCAGGCATCGGTCCCGGCCAGCACCGGCCACATCCGCGCCATCAGGAACAACCCGGCCTTCACCATGGTGGCCGAATGCAAATAGGCCGACACAGGTGTGGGGGCCGCCATCGCGTGCGGCAACCAGAAGTGAAACGGAAACTGAGCCGATTTGGTGAAACACCCGGCCAGGATCAACAGCAACGCCGGCAGATATAAAGGCGAGGCCTGAATGGCGTCTTTGTGTTGCAGGATCACCGTCAGATCATAGCTGCCAACAATATGCCCAAGGATCAGCATCCCACCAATCATCGCCAACCCGCCGGACCCGGTCACCAACAAAGCCATTCGCGCGCCTTGCCGTCCTTCGGGCAGGTGTTTCCAATATCCGATCAACAGGAACGATGACAGCGACGTCAATTCCCAGAACACCAGCAAAAGCAGGATGTTATCCGACAGGACAATCCCCACCATCGCGCCCTGAAACAGCAGCAGATAGGTATAAAACTGTCCCATCGGGTCTTTGCGCGACAGGTAAAACCGCGCGTAAATGATGATCAACAACCCGATTCCCAGGATCAGCCCGGCAAACAACAACCCCAACCCGTCCAGAAAGAAATTCGCATTCAGCCCCAGCCCCGGCATCCAGTCGAGTCTTGCCGTCACCACTTCGCCGCGCAACACGGCCGGCGCATTGATCAGCAATCCAATCAGCGCCGTCAGCGTCACCATCCCGGCGCTGACGGCGGAGGCATTGCGCCCGGCCCGGATCAGCAGTGCCGGGAATATGGCGCCAAGAAAAGGCAAGGTTGCGATCAGGAATAGAGACAAAGGTATGCTCCGGAAGGGTTGGCGTAAGACGCCCTAACGTGCCTAAGGAATTTTTCCTGACTGTCCAGCCCTTGCAGGGGATTTGAGGCAATCGTCACGCAGTTTATTGCGTTGCAGGCCACAGTAAACCTGGCGTGAACCTAACGCGAACCTGACGAGAACTTGAACAACCATGACAGCATTACTGGGGGCCTTGGCGGTCTTTCGTGCTAAAGTCACCTTTCAGCAGCATCAATCTTTGTTAGAGGTGATGCACAGAAAGAAACCTGCGAAACAATAACGAATTGGCCCGATATGACAAATACTCAAACCGCCCCACGGATGACGATCAAAGGTGTGGCCCTTCGGCTGGCGGCGGTTGTGGTGGCACTTGGCCTGACCGGGGCGCTGTGGATGTTTGTGGCACCCGTGTCGTTCTGGTCGTTCCTGACGCCAGAATATACCGGCCAGAGCCTGAGCGTCAGCGAGGCGCATCAACAGGCGCAATCGGGCGACATCACCCTGATTGATATTCGCCGCCCGGATGAATGGAAACGCACCGGCGTCGGTGTCGGGGCCAACCCGCTGGACATGCGGCGCAAGGATTTCATTGAACAGCTTGACCTGATCGTTGCAGGCGACCGTGCGCGCCCGGTGGCCCTGATGTGCGCGCGCGGCGTGCGCTCGGCCAAGATGAGCCAAAAGCTGACGGCGGCGGGGTTTACCCAGATCATCGACGTGCCCGAAGGCATGTCAGGTTCGCGCGCCGGGCCGGGTTGGTTGAAAACCAACCTGCCAACGCTTGACTATCAAGGAGCATCGAAATGATCCGTTGTCTGACCGGGGTGTTTGGCGGGATAATCGGTCTGGCGCTGGGCGCAGGCCCGGCCATGGCCGGATGCGGGGCGGATCCGGAACCTTGCGTGATGCCGGACGGAGAATACCAACTGATATTGCCCGAAACTGGCGGCACTGACCTGTCGGCCGTGATGTTCCTGCACGGGGCAGGGGGCAGCGGGCGCACGGTGATGGGCAATAAGCGGCTGATCAATTCACTGGTGTCACGCGGATATGCGGTGCTGGCACCGACCGGCAGTCGTCAGTTCCGAAACTCACGCGGCTATGTCTGGAATTTCTTTCCCGGATGGGAAGGCCGCGATGCCGCACAATATATCCGCGATGTGGCGGATGACGCGGCCTCGCAATACGGTCTCGACCGCGACCGCATCCTTTTGGCCGGGTTCTCGGCCGGTGCCTTCATGGTCAACTATCTGGCGTGTGACGCGCCCGACTCCTTTGCCGCCTACGCCCCGGCATCAGGTGGCTTTTGGCGGCCACACCCAGAGGTCTGCAAAGGCCCGGTGAAATTGTTCCACACCCACGGTTGGGCGGATAAAACCGTCCCACTTGAAGGACGGATTCTGGGCAATGG
>DAOUQK010000068.1 GCA_030625695.1 Paracoccaceae bacterium
ACGCATAATCAGGGCAAGCTGATTGAGATGACCCGTCTGCTTGCCCCGTTTGGCGTGAAAGTGATTGGCGCCGCCGAGATGAACTTGCCCGAACCGGACGAAACCGAATCAACCTTTGTCGGCAACGCAAGGATCAAGGCCCATGCGGCCGCCAAAGCCACCGGCTTGCCCGCCCTTTCAGACGATTCCGGCATTGAGATTGATGCGTTGGACGGCGCACCCGGCGTATACACCGCCGATTGGTCCGAAACCCCGACCGGGCGCGATTTTATCATGGCCATGACCCGCACCCATAATGAGCTTGAGGCAATAAATGCCCCGCACCCCCGCACCGCAAGATTTTGCTGCACTTTAGTTATCGCCTGGCCCGACGGTCACGACGAAGTCTTTCCCGGCGAATTAGCCGGCCGCGTCACATGGCCAATGAAGGGCGAACAAGGCCACGGATACGACCCGATCTTTGTGCCGAACGGGCAGGATATTACCCTGGGCGAGATGACCCGAGAGCAAAAGAACAAAATCAGCCACCGTGCAGTTGCGGTCGCTAAGTTCACAGCAGGCTGTTTTGGCTGACGATTGGCGAAATGCAGGTTTCGGACTTTACGTCCATTGGCCGTTTTGTCAGGCCAAATGCCCTTATTGTGACTTTAACAGTCATGTCGCCCGGGAAATCGACCATAATGCCTGGGTTAGAGCCTATACAACCGAGCTGACCCGTGTCGCCAGCGAGACTCAAAACAGGGTTCTGAACACCATCTATTTCGGCGGTGGCACGCCCAGCCTGATGGACCCAGACACCACAGCCGCAATCATAGACACCGCCAAATCGCTTTGGCCGGTGGCAAATGACCTAGAAGTCACGCTTGAAGCCAACCCCGGTTCAGTCGAAGCCGGTCGTTTTTCCGGCTTTCATGACGCCGGCGTCAATCGTGTTTCACTTGGCGTTCAGGCCCTGAATGACACGGATTTGCGCCGTCTTGGCCGAATTCATACGGCCCAAGAAGCGCGCACCGCGCTGGATGTTGCCCATAATTATTTTGACCGGGTCAGTTTTGATCTGATCTACGGGCGTCAGGATCAAACGCTAGATGAATGGGAAACTGAGTTAAAACAATCTCTTACCCTGTCATCTGATCACATTTCACTTTATCAGCTTACGATCGAAGACGGAACGGCCTTTGCCGACCGCTTTGCCCGCGGTGGCCTGTCTGGCCTTCCTTCGGAAGATCTTGGGGCGGATATGTATCAAACCACATTGAATATCTGCGCCAACCACGGTCTGGCGGCTTATGAAGTATCAAATTTCGCCAAACCCGGAGCAGAATCGCGTCACAACCTAATTTACTGGCGTTATGGCGATTATGTCGGAATCGGCCCCGGATCCCATGGCAGGGTCACAATCAACACCAACAGATTCGCAACCGAATGCATTTCCGCACCTGACAAGTGGCTGTCGGCTGTGAACACCGGCCTGACCGAATTGCCTCGTCAAAAGTTAAGCCCACATGAACAGGCCAACGAATTTCTGATGATGGGCCTTCGTTTATCCGAAGGGCTGGATCCCGCTCGCTATTTGGCCCTGGGGGGTCAGGAATTGGATCATGACAAGGTCAAATACCTCTGCGATCTGGGAATGTTGGCCTTTCAAAACAACAACATATGCGCCACAACACAGGGACGGCTTGTACTGAATGCCGTGATCCGGGAACTTTTGACAGGCTGAAACATGCGCTTTGTATGGCTTATATTGGGATTGATAAGCATCGGCCTGGCGGTAATCGGCATTGTCCTGCCATTACTTCCCACCGTCCCATTCCTGCTATTGGCGGCATTCTTCTTTGCCCGATCCTCTGAACGACTGCATCACTGGTTACTGACACATCCAACATTCGGCCCATTTATCGATGACTGGAACCAATCCGGAGCCATTCGCCCCAAAGCCAAACGTCTGGCCACCCTGTCTGTTCTGGTTGTTCTCGGAGCATCAGTACTTATGAAGGTATCAACATTAGTTATTATAATTCAATGTATTACCCTAAGTTTGGTCATGCTGTTCATCTGGACCCGCCCTAGCGGCTAAGTTTATTACACAACTCATCTAGTTGATCGAGTGAACTGTATTTAATAACCATTCGCCCGGCTTCGCCGCCCGGCTCGTGCTCAATAGATACGCCCATACGCAGGATCGCCGCCAAGTCGCCTTCAAGGGCACGCGTATCAGCATCCTTAAGGTTAACCTTTGATTTCCCGGGCGTTTTTACAGGTCTATTAACGTCACCCTGAACAGTTTTCGCCAACCGCTCAGTCGCGCGAACCGAAAGCCCCTCTTTCACAACCATTCTGGCCAATTCAGATGGGTTTTCGGCGGTAATCAAGGCGCGCGCATGTCCTGCCGCCAGCTTACCTTCCCGCAACAGATCCTGAACATCCACGGGCAGCGTCAGAAGGCGAAGTAGGTTGGCAATATGGCTTCGGCTTTTACCCAAAGCACTGGCCAGTTTTTCCTGAGTATGGCCAAAGCTGTCCATCAATTGACGAAATCCGGCGGCCTCTTCCATCGCGTTCAGATCGGCCCGCTGAATATTCTCGATTATCGCAACTTCCAGCACTTCGACATCATCAAAATCCCGGACCAATACCGGAACCTGATGGATTTGCGCCATTTGCGCCGCCCGCCATCGTCGCTCACCGGCAACAATTTCATATTTCCCGCCGTCAACCGACCGTACAATCAACGGCTGCAAAATACCTTTTTCACCAATCGACGCCGCCAGATTTTCAAGCTCGCTTTGATCAAAGCTTCGCCTTGGCTGATTGGGATTGGCGATAAGTCGTTCAATTGGAACCCGAATATCGCCCTGCCCTGCCGCGGTCACCGCAACAGTCGGCGCAACATCCGCCATCAAGGCCGAAAGCCCCCGGCCCAATCCACGTGGCTTTGATCGTTTATCCGCCATAGTACTTCTCCTTAGAATCCATCAAGCTGCCGCATTGCTGCAATTATCCATCAACTCTTGCGCCAGCGCCCGGTACGCCACGGCACCCTGAGATTTTGGATCGTAACTTAGCACCGGCATGGCATACGACGGCGCCTCACTGACCCTGACATTCCGGGGGATCAGCGTTTGAAACACCAATTCACCCAGGTTATCCCGCGCGTCCTGCTCAACCTGCTGCGACAGGTTGTTGCGTTTGTCATACATCGTCAAAACCACACCCTCGATCCGCAGGTCAGGATTGGCCGTTTCGCGAACCTCCCTGATGGTCAGCATCAACTGGGACAAACCCTCTAACGCAAAAAATTCGCTTTGCAGTGGGACCAAAACCGAATCTGCGGCAACCATGGCGTTAACGGTCAAAAGACTAAGGGATGGCGGGCAGTCGATCAACACGTAGTCCCAGCCAAAAACATCCATCGCTTGTTGGTGCAGGGCGTCATGCAACAGAAAGCTTCTTTTTTCGTTTGAAATCAATTCGATATCAGCAGAGCTTAGGTCGACAGTGGCCGGAATAATGCTTAGCCCGTCTATGTCCGTATCCTGAACAACGCTGGAAAGTGGCGCATCTTCGACCAGAAATTCATAGGTGGAAAATGACCTTTTCGCCAAATCAATGCCCAGACCGGTTGATGCGTTGCCTTGTGGATCAAGGTCGACAACCAAAACTTTTTCACCAGCTTCAACCAGGGCGGCAGCCAGGTTGATGGCCGTTGTCGTTTTGCCCACACCGCCCTTTTGGTTTGCAACCGCGATGATTCTGGGGCCAGCAGGCCGGGAAAGGTCAGACACGCGACGCTCCTTTTATTCGTAAAATCGCCGCTCCGGGCATTGTCTGACTTTCTATCACGTCGACGTCAAAACTCCACTGCTGTCGCGCTGTTTCCAGCTCATTTTTCCAACTTACGCCTTTGGAAAACAATGCCGTTCCGTCCGCAGCTAAATGTTGTTCTGCAAAACCCAACAGGTCAGACAAAGGGGCCAAAGCGCGCGCCGTGAGGATATCCGCGCCAACCGGGGCCACATGTTCAATTCGTTCGGACAAAACTGTGCATATCACGCCAACTTCGCGCGCCGCGGTCCGCAAAAAGGCCGCCTTGCGTTGGTCAGATTCAATCAACGTGACTTTGAGATCTGGCCGTTCCTCGATTGCCAGGATTGCCGCAATCAAACCGGGAAACCCGCCGCCGCTCCCCAAGTCCAACCAGAGCGTCCCTGCCGGAGCAATGCGGAAAACCTGAATGGAATCAGCGATGTGACGCTGACGCAAATCATCCAAACTACTTCGGGATACAAGGTTAATACGAGGATTCCACTTGGTGATAAGGTTTTCAAAAACCTCCAAACGCTGGGATGTTTCACGTGAAACATTCATCCCTTCAATTATTTCTTTGGGTTTCATGCACGTTTTTCCTGATTTGCGCGACGCAACCGGGACAATAACAGCGCCAAAGCCGCGGGTGTAATGCCCTCTATCCTACTTGCCTGCGCCAATGTTTCCGGTCGGGTTTTTGAGAGTTTTTGCCGAAGCTCGTTAGACAAACCCGATACAACGCCATAGTCGAAATCCAACGGAATGAGGTGCTTTTCATCTTTGGCCATAGATTCTACGTCTTTTTTCTGGCGTTCAATATAATGTGCGTACATCGCATCCCGCTCAATTTGACGGCGAGACTCATCATCAACCGAAGATAAACCGGGAATCAACGATAACAAATCTTTGCATTTCACGTCAGGAAAAGCCAAAAGATCAAATCCTGTGCGGCGTGTGCCGTCCAAGCTTATCTTAATACCGTGCCTGCCAATCTCAGAAGGTGTATACGTTTCATTTGTCAGCGTTGAGCGCGCTAAATCAAGTCGGGCCATCTTGTCAAGAAAGACAGATTCCCTTTGTTCGCTTACACAGCCAATCTTGATAGCCAAAGGCGTCAGACGCTGGTCAGCGTTGTCGGCGCGCAAAGACAGACGGAATTCAGCGCGCGAGGTGAACATTCTATACGGTTCGGAAACACCTCGAGTGGTCAAATCGTCAACCATAACGCCAATATAGCTGTTCGAACGGCTGAATTTTACTGGTTCCTTACCCAATACAACCAACGCCGCATTCAGGCCTGCCACCAACCCTTGCGCTGCGGCCTCTTCATATCCGGTGGTGCCGTTAATCTGACCGGCAAAATACAGGCCGGAAACGTCTTTAACGGCAAGCTGGGGTGTCAATGCGCGTGGATCAACATAATCATATTCAATGGCGTATCCCGGTTGAAGTATCTCTGCGTTCTCTAACCCGACGATCGACCGCACATAGGCCAGTTGAACATCTTCGGGCAATGAGGTTGAAATACCATTGGGATAGACCGTGTGGCCCGTAGCGCTTTCTGGCTCCAAGAATATTTGATGCGATAGTTTTTCAGAGAACCGGACAATTTTGTCTTCAATGGACGGACAATATCTAGGGCCAACCCCGTCGATTTTCCCACCGTACATGGCAGATTTACTCAAATTTTCTTTAATGATCGCATGTGTTCGAGGGTTGGTATGGGTAATACCACATGAAATCTGAGGCGCGGTGACAGACGTTGACATAAAGGAAAACAACACAGGCGATTCATCACCCGGCTGAGTTTCCAGAACTTTCCAATTTATGGTTCTGCCATCCAGCCTTGGGGGTGTGCCGGTTTTCAGCCTTCCAAGCGGAAGTTCAAATGAATCCACCCTTTCGGCAAGCTTGATTGACGGTGCCTCGCCCATCCGACCGCCCGGGAATGATTTTTGTCCAATGTGGATAACACCCCGAAGGAATGTTCCCGTCGTCAGAACAACCTGATTCGCCTTGATGCACGTCCCATCGGCAAGAACTACGCCGGCAACCCTGTTTTTGATCATGTGAAAGTCGGCGACTTCCCCCAGGACGATTTCCAGGTTCTTCTGACTTTCCATAAGCGCCAGCATCTCGGATTGATAGATGCCCCGATCCGCCTGGGCCCTTGGGCCTTGGACGGCAGGACCTTTCCGTCGATTAAGCAAGCGAAACTGAATGCCGGCCTTATCGGCCACAACACCCATTACACCATCCATCGCGTCAATTTCGCGAACCAAATGGCCTTTTCCCAAACCGCCAATCGCTGGGTTGCAGGACATCACCCCGATACCCGCTTTGTTCAGCGTCACAAGACAGGTACTTACGCCCATGCGCGCCGCTGCATGCGCAGCTTCGCATCCGGCATGGCCACCACCGACCACAATGACATCAAAATGTGAATGTTTCACGTGAAACACTCCTTATTTGCCCAGACAAAAACTGGAAAAAATCTCGTCCAGCAGATTTTCAACATCTACCCGACCCACCAGAGATTCAAGCGCCCTTATGGCACTGCGGAGCTCTTCTGCTGCAACGTCGTAGAATTCCGGCCCATTTTCAAGCACAAGCCGCCCCGCATTCAGACCATCAAGGGCGTCACGCATCGCGTTTCTATGTCTTTCCCGAGTTGCAATTCCGGCACTTCCGGTGCGCCGGGTCAACTCCGATGCAATACTTGCAACCAATTCATCAACCCCCTCGCCAGTCAGCCCAGATATAGCACCATGTCTGTCCAACCGTGTGTCCAGCTTTGGGCGAACATGAATATCGCCATTCCGTTTGACAATATCCAGATCTCCCATGTCCTCGACAAGAAACACCCTTATATCCGCTTTTTCAGCCCTGACTCTCGCGAGGTCTATGCCCTTCCCTTCGACAAAATCGCTGGTTTCCCGAATGCCCGCCGTGTCCAGTAAAGTCACCGGCAGCCCCGCTAAATCCATTCGTACTTCGATTACATCCCGTGTCGTACCTTCAAATTCAGACGTAATTGCCGCCTCCCGTCCCGCCAGGGTATTCAAAAGAGTGGACTTTCCGACATTGGGCGGACCGACGATGGCCACTTCAAACCCATTTCGGATACGTTCGGCGATTACCACGCCCGTCAATTCACGGTCCAGATCATTACAAACCGAGGCAAGCAGAGCGTTAACTTCTGGTGTAACGTCAACCGGTACATCTTCGTCGGCAAAATCTATGGTTGCTTCTATCAAGGCCGCCGCGCGGATTAGTTTCAGACGCCAACGCTCTGCCGCATCGCCCAACGCGCCTTCAAGTAATTTTTGCGCCTGATGCCTTTGCGCTTCGGTTTCGGCGTCAATCAGATCCGCCAGACCTTCGACTTGGGCCAGGTTCATCTTGCCATTTTCCATCGCCCGGCGAGTGAATTCGCCCGGGTTTGCCAGCCGCGCACCTGTCACGTCAGACAAAGCTTGCAAAACCGACGTAATCACCGCGCTACTGCCGTGAATTTGCAGCTCTGCGATGTCTTCTCCGGTAAAGCTGGCCGGGCCCTGAAATGTAAGAATCAAGGCCTGATCTAAAACCTGTCCTTGGGTATTCCTGAGTATTTTCAGGCACATACCCCGTTCTGGCAATTCAGACCGACAAAGTTCAGACGCCGCTTTGTGTGCCGCAGGCCCGGATATCCGAATAACCGCAACACCCGCCTTACCCTGAGCGCTGGCCAACGCAAAAATGGTGTCCATCTGCCGGCCTCACATGATTAAACCAGATCAGCTATTCATCGAATCAAAGAAATCTGCGTTGGTTTTGGTCTGCTTCAGCTTGGACAGCAGGAATTCGACTGCATCAACCGTACCCATCGGATTAAGAATACGCCGCAGAACAAACGTCTTTTGCAGGTTCAGCTTATCGACCAACAACTCCTCTTTCCTTGTGCCAGATTTCTGAATGTCTATGGCAGGATACACCCGCTTGTCCGAAATCTTGCGATCCAGAACAATTTCAGAGTTGCCCGTGCCTTTGAATTCTTCAAAGATCACTTCGTCCATCCGACTGCCGGTATCAATCAGGGCGGTGGCAATAATGGTCAGCGACCCACCCTCTTCGATATTACGCGCGGCACCAAAGAACCGCTTGGGCCGTTGCAGGGCGTTAGCATCGACACCCCCGGTCAGAACCTTGCCCGACGACGGCACCACGGTGTTAAAGGCGCGACCAAGGCGCGTAATCGAATCCAGCAGGATCACCACATCGCGTTTATGTTCGACCAAGCGTTTAGCCTTTTCGATCACCATCTCGCTGACCGCGACGTGCCGGGTCGCGGGTTCATCAAAGGTTGACGATACCACCTCACCTTTGACCGAGCGTTGCATGTCGGTAACTTCTTCGGGGCGCTCGTCAATCAGCAGGACGATCAGATAACATTCGGGATGATTTATCGCGATCGAATGGGCAATGTTCTGCAAAATCATTGTCTTACCGGTTCTCGGCGGAGCAACGACCAAACTTCTTTGCCCCTTACCAATCGGCGCTACAAGATCAATCACCCGCGCAGTCCGGTCCCTTCCCGGTGCCAGGTCAATCTCAAGCTTAAGACGTTCATCCGGATAAAGCGGTGTCAGATTATCAAAGGCAATCTTATGCAGGGCCTTTTCCGGGTCGTCAAAGTTGATTTTCGTGATGCTTGTCATCGCGAAATAACGTTCATTTTCTTCCGGCGCTTTGATGATGCCATCAACCGTGTCACCAGTGCGGAGCGAATGTTTGCGGATCATTTCATGCGACACATAGATGTCGTCCGGGCCAGGCAGGTAATTCGCCTCGGGCGACCGAAGAAAACCAAATCCGTCCTGCAAAAGCTCAAGCACTCCATCGCCAGAGATTTCCCAGCCTTCATCCGCCCGCTCACGCAGGACCTGAAACATGATCTCGCCTTTACGCATGGTTGATGCGTTTTCGATCTCAAGCTCTTCGGCAATTGCCAAAAGATCTTTGGGTTTGGTGGCCTTTAGGTCGGCCAGAGCCAGGGTCTCAGTGGTCGTCGGGGTCTCGGAGTTCATTGCGATACGTCCTTACCAACACCCCATCGGGATGCCGTGTAATAATAGAAATGGAAGGCGCTTTGTCCGGACGGACTAGCTGAGGCGCTTCATAGTCCCGGTGGGGGGCCAAGTCAATCCGGGGTTAAAATTTCAGAACCACAGACAGAACGATGATCACCATCAAAACGGTCGGCACTTCGTTCATCAACCGGAATTGTCGGCCGGTCATATTGTTTTGCCCAGTCGCCAACTCTTTGCGTTTCCGACCAAGCCACATATGAAAAATGGTCATTGCCAGAACCGACGCACCTTTAGTCCAGGGCCAGACCCAAGCCCAATCGACGATACCGGGGATAAGGACCATCATCAGGCCAAAGACCCAGGTGACGATCATAGCCGGGTTCATGATCACTCTTAGCAGTTTTTCTTCCATGGACTGGAATACAAGGGCGATCTTTTCATCGTCGCTTGCCTGTTCAACGTGGTTCACAAACAACCGGGGCAAGTACAACAGGCCAGCCATCCATGATATTACAGCCAGAATGTGCACGGCCTTGATCCAGGGATAGAGGGATATCAGTAAATCGGTCATCAAGTTGTTCCCAGACTTTGCGGCCTTCCTAATAATAATATATATAGAAAGAAAGGATGATGATGATTTAGGGAGCTGAATTTCTGTGGATCATTGTCTTGTTCCATTGGTTTTCCACGGGGTCAAAGGGGTGTGTGGAAGAACGAAAAATTTTTGTGGACTTAAGATTTAAAGGTTTAATTACAATGGATTAGTATGGTATTCCGTTGGACTACTCTGAGGATAACTTGGGGATAAAACCGTCAAAACAGACCTATGCACAAGGGAAAAGTTATCCCTGTCCACAAGGGATAAATTCATGCAAAACTTGGGGCCATTCGGGATAACACTCTTGTCTTGCAAGGTTTCGGGAAATTCGGGAAACCTGTCACCAGCACCACAGTTATTATACACAAGGTTACCCCCATGCTTATGCCCATAGTCCTTGCCTCAGGTTCAACCATCCGGGCCAATATGCTGCGAAACGCAGGCGTTGAATTTTCTGTCATAGCCCCTCACGTGGACGAAGATACAACGAAACGGACCATGACAGACGAAAACGCCATGCCATGCGACATCGCGGATGCCCTGGCCGAAATGAAGGCGCGTGCGGTTAGCGGCAAAGCGGCTGGGATGCTGGTTATTGGCTGTGATCAGGTGTTGGATTTCAACGGGCGGATGATGTCCAAACCTGCGTCCCCCGATCAGGCGGTTGAGCAACTTTTTGCCATGCGCGCCAGTAGTCACACCTTGTTTTCGGCGGCTGTTATCTACCTCGATCAACAACCGGTCTGGCGACATGTGGGGCAGGTTACGTTGCATATGCGGGCAAGTTCGGATGACTATCTTAAGGATTATGTTGACCGGAACTGGGACAGTATCCGCCATTCTGTCGGCGCATATTTGCTGGAAGAAGAAGGTGTTCGGCTGTTTGAACGCATTGACGGGGATTACTTTACCGTTCTGGGTATGCCATTGCTGGAAATACTCAACTATCTGACACAACAAAGGGTTATCGCAGGATGAGTGATACACGCATTCCATTGGCCGGGGTCATTGGCTCGCCTATTTCCCATTCGCGGTCGCCTCGGTTGCAGAACTACTGGCTAAAAAGATATGGCATACAGGGGCATTACATTCCGATGGATGTGGCCCGCGATGACCTTGAAAATGTAATCCGAACACTGCCAAAGCTGGGGTTTGTCGGGGTCAACATCACCATTCCCTATAAAGAGGCGGTGATGGGTATTGTCGATCAGATCACTGACCGCGCCACGTTGATAGGGGCGGCTAACACATTGGTTTTCCGTAGAGACGGAAAAATTCACGCTGATAACACCGATGGCTATGGATTTTTTGAAAACCTGCGATCCAATGCACCTGATTGGGACCCAAAGGCGGGCCCGGCAGTAGTTCTTGGCGCCGGGGGAGCCGCACGGGCGGTGGTTGCTTCGCTGAACGGGGCCGGGGTGCCCGAAATATTGTTGTGCAATCGCACACGGCCCAGGGCCGAGCGGCTGAAAGAGGATTTTGGCCTGCGGGTCACGGTTGTCGACTGGGTGCAGGCCGGAAACATTCTCGAAGGGGCGAATTTGGTGGTGAACACCACATCGCTGGGGATGACGGGCAAGCCGGAAATGCGGTTGCCGCTGGATGGGCTGCATAAGGGTATGACGGTCACGGATCTGGTGTATACACCTTTGAAAACTCACCTGCTGCAAACTGCGGAAAATGCCGGATGTACCGTGGTGGATGGATTGGGGATGTTGCTGCATCAGGCGGTGCCGGGATTTGAGCGCTGGTTCGGTGTACGCCCGGATGTTGATGATGCCACCCGCGCGGCGGTTATGGCATGAGTTTTGCTCTTGGTCTTACCGGCTCGATTGGCATGGGTAAGTCAACAACGGCAGGCATGTTTGCCGAATTGGGCTGTGATGTTTGGGATGCGGATGCCGCTGTACATCGTCTCTACAGTGTGGGGGGTGCTGCGGTGGCCCCACTTGGTGACGCGTTTCCACCGGCGATTGTTGACGGGGCCGTCAGTCGGGATGCGTTGAAACGTATCATCGCCGAAACGCCGGAGAGTTTGAAAAAGATCGAGCAGATTGTGCATCCTTTGGTGGCACAAGACAGGGCGGGTTTTCGTAAATCCTCCCGCGCTGATATTCAGGTTTTCGACATCCCTTTGCTGTTTGAAACGGGTGGTGAAAACAGGGTCGATGCGGTTGCAGTTGTCTCTAACTCGGAGGAAATGCAGGAATCCCGCGTGATGGAGCGTGGAACCATGACCCGCGCGCAGTTCCTTCAGATTAAGAAAAACCAAATGCCAGACGCCGACAAACGGGCGCGGGCGGATTATGTCATTATCACCGATACGATTGATCATGCTCGCCAACAGGTGCAGAATATTGTCGAAGATATCAAAACAAGGGGCGGATATGCGTGAGATTGTTCTTGATACGGAAACAACTGGATTTGACCCGGGCACTGGCGACCGGATTGTCGAAATTGGCTGTGTGGAACTGTTCAATCACATGGCCACCGGCAAAACCTATCACCAATACATCAACCCCGAACGCGACATGCCCGAAGGGGCATTTGAAGTACACGGCATCAGTTCCGAGTTTCTGGC
>DAOUQK010000110.1 GCA_030625695.1 Paracoccaceae bacterium
CGGGACTATACGGGATTTTATTCATGGACCCGTCCCTAAACCCACCCCAGGACCTACACGGGCCGATTAAAAACAGGCATTTTCTGATAAGGAAACATAATGGATTTGCAAAATAATCTTGCGCGAACGCTGATGGCGGCCCTGGTAGATCATAGCGCCACCGTGGGAGTGATCGGGCTGGGATATGTTGGCCTGCCACTTGCGGTGACAATTGCGGCAAAGGGCTTTGCGGTGGTGGGGTTCGATACGGATACCTCCAAGATCGTGCAGCTGGAGCAGGGCACGAGCTATATCGAAGCAGTGTCTCAGGAGGCGCTGAGCGGGGCAACTGGCCTTGGGCGGGTCTCGTGGAGCGATGATTTCGCGCTCCTTACGACTTGCAATGTCATTGTCATCTGTGTGCCGACACCGCTGACACGCCACCGCGAACCTGACCTGTCTTTTGTCGAAGCTACCGGGCGGGTGATCGCCGAACACATGAAGCCAGGCACGCTTGTGGTGCTGGAATCGACCACCTTCCCCGGCACCACCGACGAGGTTCTGACACCAATCCTGGCAGGGAAAGGAACGGGGCAGGGACTTGAACCTGATCGTGATTTCTGGGTCGCCTTTAGCCCGGAACGCGAAGACCCTGGCAACAAGACTTACAACACCCATTCCATCCCCAAGATTGTTGGCGGTGATTCTGCGACTGCGGGTCGTTTGGCAGAGGTCTTTTACGCCTCTGTGGTCGACAAGGTGGTTCCGGTTTCATCGACCCGAACGGCTGAAGCGGTGAAAATCACCGAGAATATTTTCCGCTCGGTCAATATTGCGCTCGTGAACGAATTGAAGATGATCTACGACGCGATGGATATTGATGTCTGGGAGGTGATAGATGGTGCCGCCACCAAGCCTTTTGGTTTCATGCCGTTTTATCCCGGGCCCGGTCTGGGTGGGCATTGCATCCCGATTGATCCGTTTTACTTGACCTGGAAGGCCCGGGAATACGGGCATTCGACCCGCTTTATCGAACTGGCCGGCGAGATCAACGTGAACATGCCTGATTACGTGGTTGCGCGGTTGCGTGAGGCACTGGATCGTCATTGTGGCAAGGGACTTTCGAAATCAAAGATCCTGCTGGTGGGGGTCAGTTATAAAAAGAATGTGCCTGACATGCGCGAAAGCCCCTCGGTCAGGTTGATGGATATCATGCTTGGGCAGGGGGCTGCGGTTGATTTTCTCGATCCACATATCGAGGCCATTCCGCCTTTGCGTGAATATCCACATCTTAAGGATCGCAAGGCCGTAAAGCCGCAGGATGTGGCGACCGGGGGTTATGACGCGGTGCTGATCTCGACCGATCACGACGCTGTGGATTATGGCGCGCTGGCAGAGCTTGGTATTCCGGTGATTGACACGCGCAATGCTTTTGCTTCCCGGGGCCTGGCGATGGAAAATGTAACAAAGGCGTAAACCATGAGTTGGCAATATGGGTTGGGGATACTGGCAGCGGGGTTGCTGATTTCTGATCTGGCTGTGGCCGAAGAACCGGCCACAATGCCCCCTGTTGCCGAAGCGCGCGGTGGGGTGGTGCAAATCACCCGGCAAAACACCCATGCCTTGCTGCCCGGCAACCGGCGTCTGGCGCGGGTTGTGTTCCCTAAGTCTGACATCCCGGTGCTGGTGCCTGTACTGGGTCCCCGCCTGAACCAGCCGGGTCATCAACTGTTGCGCCGCCTATATGCAGCGGGCAAGGCGGCGGGCAATGACGGGGACCTTTACGAAAACCGGGATCGAGCCCATTCGCGTCTGCCGCCAGAGGCGCATCCGCAGCTGACCCATGTTGTTTATGGTGACAGTTTTCAGGCCCGCAAGCTGGATTATGGCGGGGCGGTGCAGATGCTGTTCGATGCGCCGCTGATTGGCAATTCCTCGACAGCACTTACTGCCGGGCCATTCTGGCGTTCCATGCCGCGTATGATGCTGACGATGGACGATGGATCAGGGATCAGGACGGGGCCGCAGCGCCTTTATCAGAACTATGGGGCCGGGCAGATACACGTCTATCCGGAACATCGCGATCACGACCCTGAACAGGGCGATGTATTGCCCGCTAACACGCCATATTATCTGATCTCAAAAGGCTCATCAGGCTCTGATCAGGCGCATTTGCAGGCATTGGCAACAATCTTGGCAGCGTTTCGCCCCGATACCAAGGCGTTCCTGCACCAGACCGGCCTGATCTCCCCCACGGTACAGATGATCTATCGTCGGGCGCGGGTCGGGGTGCGCAGCCGGACGGCCTATCTCAGTGGTGCAGCGCACCCAACGGTGTTTGATGGGCGTGATATTGATCTTTTGCGTATGGTCGGGCTGGCCAATGCGATTGCCCCGGACGCGGTGCCGCCGATGGTCCGGTTGCAAGTGATCCGGGATCTGCGCGCGCGTGAAGGCGTGGATTATTTCGGCCAGGGGATAAGCGAGGTGCTGTTTGACACACCTGGCGTTATCGCCCGGGTCTGGCGGTCGCGCGTGGGGCAGCGCCGCATGGTTGTGTCGGCGGGTGCAACTCGTGATCCGAACGGGCGCAAGCTCCACTTCGACTGGGTCCTGCTGCATGGCGACCCGACCCGCGTGGCAATCACTCCGCTAGATCCGGACGGGGCCCGCGCCCGGATTGATCTGACCTGGCAAGACCCACGTGCTGCCCCCGGCACGCCGGATATCGTCTCGTCGCGTATTGATATCGGGGTGTTTGCCAATAATGGTGTTCATGACAGCGCTCCGGCATTCATCTCGGTTTTGTTGCCGCGCCATGAAACGCGGCGTTACAAGACGGGTCCGGACGGGGGGCTGCGGGTCATCAGCATCGACCGGGCACGCGCCGACGGGGTTTATGGCGATCCGCTTATTTTCCCCGAGACGCCGTGGCGCGATCAATATCATTACAACGCCGCAGGTGAGATCACCGGTTGGACCCGGCTCAGATCAGGGCAAGGCGATACGGATGATGACTATGATGCAGAAGGGCAGCGTATCCTGGTGCGTGACGCGCAAGGCATTCCGGCGCAACCCGCACCTGTGCGTTATCTGATTGAACAAAGTGCAAATAAACCGGCCCGGCTTCGCGAGGAACTGCTGGAGTAGGGCTGTAAAACAAAAAAAGCGCCACTACTCGAAGGAAGCAACGCTTTGAAAGGGGTACACCCAGATTCGTGTCAGGATTTCTTGCGACGCCGACCAAAGAATGCCATCATGCCCAATCCACCGGCAATCATTGGCAAAGAGGCCGGAAGTGGCACCGGAGAGATGCGCTGGCCGACATTATCATATTCGACAACATACGTGAAGATATCGCAATTTCGCTTGTTGTTACGGCAATCTTTCCATTTCCTGCCACGCCACCAGCCCGCCAGATAGTCCTTGGTGGCAGCACCCCTGATGTTGGCTTTTTTGGACCATTTTGAATAACCAAAGGGTCCCTCCCCCGTGGCCCATTCCCAAGTTCCTTCCGTGGTGGTGTCCGCTCCGCCCAGCCAACTGCGGACAAATTTGCCACTGTGGGAAGGAGAGGACGCGGCGAATGCCGCGTTGAGCACATTCAGAAACTTCTGCTCGTCGCGGCTGGTAATCGTCGCCAGATACCCCGTTTGCCCAAGGTGGGTTGAGGATTGAGCCAATGAATCGGCGGCAGACCATTTGATCTTGCCACGGTCGGTCGAGACCAGTTCGTACCAGTGATTGTTGCCACCATCTGCGGTTGTCCACTGGACCGGGGCGGCGATTGCGGGAGCTGACAGCCCCAAGGCAAGAATGACAGATACAAAAAAATACTTTTTCATAGTACTCACTAATTACTGACTGTGTGAAATGAACAATTTCACTGCCGTCATCTTAACGCAAAAAATGGCCGTGAAGCAAGAAGCATTGTAAGTTTTTCATGGGTTTACGTGAGGGAAACAATACCAATAATCCACCAATATTGGTCGCGTATCGGGGTGTCTGAATGAGGTTCGGGCGGGGTGATGCGGATAGTGTTTCCGATTGCGCTTCAGATTGATGTTCAACTAAATTATTTTTTGTTGAACATGAGGTTTGCCGATGATTTCCAGACACTCTGCGACAGTCCATGCTGCATATCATGATTTGTTGCGCTCCTTAATGGACGAGGCAGTATCAGATATTCGTGGCACGCCAACCCGGGTGGACAGAAATGGTAAAATCTATTGGTACGACAGCTATCGGGTCGGCTCTGACGTGCGAAAAACCTATATCGGCGAAGACAGCCCAGAATTACGTAATCGGCTGGATCGGCTGAAATTACTTCGGGCTGAAACTGAGAAGCGCCGCAATCACCGCACGCGTCTGATCCGTATCTTGCGCGCTGAAGGCTTTCTGGGTGTTGATGCCGCGACTGGCAGCCTCATGTCTGCGCTGGCCGGAGCAGGAGTGTTCAGATTGGGCGGAACAATTGTCGGGGCGCACGCTTTTCGATTTTATGAGGGCCTTTTAGGCATTCGGTACCAGTTCGACGATATGGCACAAACCGGCGACATAGATATCGCCAGCTTTGAGCAGCTTTCACTGGCATTGGAGGATATAGTCGCCCCCCCATTGCAAGAAGTTCTCAGCGATTTTTCTTTTGCGCCGGTTCCCAGCATGGATAGAAACAAAGTTTGGCGGTGGCGACAAACACGCAATGATCTGATGGTCGAATTTTTGACGCCTTCGTTTCAAGAAGAGGAAGGTATTCGCCCATTGGTCGCTCTAGGTGTGGATGTTCAGTCTTTGCATCACCTTAACTATCTGATTGCTGAGCCAGTAAAGGTTGCGGTTACCTATCGAAGTGGTGTTCTGGTGCAGATACCGCGGCCCGAACGATATGCGATCCACAAATTGATAGTCGCAGACCGCAGGCGAGGAGGGGTTGATAGTCTCAAAGCTGAAAAGGATCGTCTGCAGGCAGCGTTTCTAATCGAGGTATTGGCGGAAGATAGGCCTGACGAACTTTTGGAAGCCTACCGGGATGCCCACCAAACGGGGCCGAAGTGTGCTGAGAGACTTGTATCAACCTTGAAGTTAATTCCGAAAACCCAGCAGGTATTGGATCGGCTTTCCTAATCAGTGGGTTACGCTTGCATTACAACCCTAATGCCCTGGTCAAATTCACCCTGAACCTATCTCTATTACGCTGATACCTGCGGGTCATCTCTGGCGAGGCGTGGCCGAGTTGCTTAAAATCTCTGCATAAATCTGGGTTCCCGCTGCATTCATGATGTTCTACAGTTCTGTCAGGTGGATTTGAGGGTTTTGATGGACATTTTCAGCTACGAGGCCGATCAGTGAATTGGCGATCAAAACGTGCTGCGCAAAGTGGATGCGCTGTTGGATTGGGTGGCGATATCAGTGCTCCTCAAGTGGAGATCGAAACGTTCTGGTCTTGGGCCGCAAGGCTATGATCCGATCATTTTGTTCAAGTGTCTGCTTCTGGGCCAGTGGCCCGGTCTGAGCGACCCGAAGCTCGAGGAAAGCCTACGGGTGCGGTTGGATTTCATGTTGTTTGCGGGGTTTGATCTACACGCTCTCGTACCGGATGAGACCACCCAATTGCTGATTTTGCAATGCGCTGGTGAAGGCCGAAGTTTACGACGATCTGCTGGCTGAGGTTTGCCACCAGATCGAAGGGCATGGCCTGAAGGTGAAGGAGGCGGAGGCCGCAATCATCGACGCCACATTGATCGAAAGCGCTGGCCAATCAGTATTTCGGGCAGATCGAGGGTAACGTGCTGGATTCAATTCTTGGTAACGTCGGCACAGTGATCGCGTTTTGCACCAGCCCGATGGACGCTCCCTCCCCGACCAGACACTTTGCCGGAATGGAACCACGCGATCTCATCGCAATGCCAAACTACAGAATGCTGGTGCGCCTGATGGTCGATGGCGAAAGGACAAAGGCGTTTACCGCCTAGGGTGTGTAGAGGGGGGGCGCACCATGTCCTGTATGAAGGCCGTGAAGACCTTCGTGTCGCGGTTATGTGCAACCAGAACCGTGCAGCCAGCTTTACAAATTCTTGATGCACCAATAGTATGACGTCCATATCGAAAGGATTCCTTCATGGCCACAGTCAGAAAAACCATCACCCTAAGCGACAGTCAGGATGCCTGGATCAAGTCACAGATTGCACAGGGGTCGTTCACCAATGATAGCGAGTATATCAGGGATCTTTTGCGCCGGGACCAATCTCAGGAAAATCACCTTGCCAAACTAAAACAGATGATCGCCGAAGGATTAGATGGCGGTGTGAGTGATAAGTCTCTGGACGATATTTGGAGCGCGGCCGAAGACCGCCACCGCACTGCCATTGGCTGAATTGCGACTCAGCCGACGCGCTGAAATTGATCTTGCAGAGATTGCCGACTACACAATTGGTGAGTTTGGTATAACGCAAGCCCGGCAATACCGGGATAACTTTGAAGCCTGCTTTAGGTCGTTGGCAGACAATCCACTTCTTGGGCGTAGCGCAAACGAGTTGGCACCAGGATTGCGCCGAATTCGCCAGCAAGCCCATGTCATTTTCTACCTGCATAGTCAGGATCAAATTTTGATTGTCCGCGTATTGCACCACAGCATGGATTTTGAACGGCATCTGTAAGGTTTGAGCGGCCAAGCAAATTGGTCAACGCTGCTGGTGCCGGTGCGATTGGTCACTCTTTCAACCGAAAAATTACTAGTATTACACATATTTAACAATAGGTTAAAGCTAGAATAATCACATCCGAAATTTGCGCGTTTTCGGTCATCGTGGTATCATCTGTTCAGATGTTCCCCACAAAAATCGGAGACTGCAATGGCACGCGATATATACGCGGAAGTTACCAATGCGTTGGTGGCGTCCATAGAGGGTAAGCGTCCGGCTTGACCACTTCAGGATGATTTCCAGAGCAGCAATTCATCTGCCTTGTTGATCTTGTGGTCAGGAGTGCCGGTCAGGGTGTCAGCGAGCCATTTTTGCGGATCGACGCCGTTCAGTTTGGCGGTTTCAATCAGCGTGCATGCAATGGCGGCTGCTTTTCCACCGTTTTGCGATCCGACAAAGGGGTAGTTCTTCCTCCCAATCGCGATGGAACGCATCGCTCTTTCGGCGATGTTATCGTCGATTTCCAGAATACCGTGATCAAGATAAGGCCTGAGGCGTTTCATGCGGGTCAATGCATAGCGGATAGCCCCGGCCAAAGGGCTTTTGCCGGATATGCTGGCCGAGTTGTTTGTAAGCGGTTCGCGCATGCGTCCGGGCACACGCGTGAGCAAAAGCGGTCGACGAAAGCCTGACACTGACCGACCTCACGGTTGCAATCGTGGATCCAGGGCAAAGCGTTCTTGCACAACATCCTCGTAATCATCAGGTGGTTTTGTGGCGTCGAAGATTAGGTTCCAGCTATGCTTGGAGACTGCGCTGGGGATTAAGATGAAACGGTGGTCAGCGAGAAGCTTGTCCCCAAATTTTTGCTGATTGCCATTTGGCGTGCCAGGCGTCAGCCAATTTGGGTTTGGAATGTCTTCCGGTGTGACAATCTTAATCTTACTCGGGTCGCAGATGAGCACCGATGTAAGGGTATGAGGTTGAGTGTCGAGCACGAAAAACCCCTTATGAACGGCGACTTCAAGAATTGCCGTTGCAGGTTCAAGCGAGGCATAAATGGCCCTGACACCTGGAGAGTTCCAGCGCCCACCAACCCGAAAGCTCCCCTCTCCAGCGTTCCAGGTGGGGGCGTGACGCAAGGCGTCGAGTCGCCAGAAGCGGACTTCTCCGTCCCCCAAAGGTTTGGGCAGTGGCGTCACCCATAGACCCCGAACTCGATACGGGTGAGATAAGGGCGCTACTCTCACCCCACGTAGCCAGGCTGAATTCATTGGCGTCCAACGCACCGAATTTCGTGGCCATCCTTCGTAGGGGAACCAGGGTCGCCCGAGCTTTATTGAAGCTGGCAATGCCTCGACAGGGCACCCCGAAATTTGAGGGCTTCATTTGGTTTCCAAACGACGCTGCCTGACCAAAGGCAAACCACCCATGCAACTCACCCTTCTCACCTAAAGCCACCCTAAACACCCGAGCATAACTCCGGGAGTGAATCTCCTGTGCACTCAGTAGACATCTCTGGTATTTAGGGATTGAACTGTCGAGACCTCCTTCGCACCTCTGAGCGTGATCGCGAACGGGCACACACAGAGCGATCTCAAAGGCCTCCTCCTTTGGGACTTTGCCGCAGGTAGGTTTGATCATTAATTGACGGAGTGAAATAAACGTTGATAAACATGTTGGACTCGCCACCCAAGGAAACCGAGCCAAATGATCGACGATGAACCCAACCTTGTGACATCGGGCAAAAGCCAGCATGTCGTCGTCGATGGCTATCCCTTCTCCGTTGAGATCTATCGTCTGGAAGGCGAGAAAATGTGGACCCTCGAAGTCGTCGACCACGAGGCCACAAGCCATGTTTGGGATGAACAGTTCCAATCCGACAGAGATGCCCGAAGTGCCGCCCTCCAGGAGATCGAAAGCGAAGGACCCCTCGCTTTCATGAGAGGCGACAACGTCATTCCATTCTCTCAAAAATAGGTCAAGGTGGAGTCAAAGCCGTCTTACTTCTTTTTGAACCAAGTGAAGACCAAGGCTTTAGGTAAACCTTAGGCAAAGGCACTTGCATGCTATGTTCGCAGTTCGGCCTACGATCGTGTTGTGCTAGTGAAATGGTGTTCTCAATCCCTAAAGCACAAATCCAAAAAAATGACCCGATTTTGTATAGGACCCCTTAAAAGCTAATGATCCAACGGAAACACCTCAAACGTATCCGATGGGGTTTTCGGCATTGATGTGTCAAAGTGGTGTCGCAACCACTTTAGAGGAGGCGTTCATGGAAGATTGTAGCATTATTGGGATCGATTTGGCCGGAAGCTGTTTTCAAAGAAATTGCACCGGGGGCAAGTTCTGACGTTTCTATCCAAGATTGGCATAACAGACCAACCAGAGTATGCAGTCTGTTGTGACCAGTGCGAGTGTCACGCAAAATACCGCCCGCAAGATAATGAAGGCCGAGCACCCCACCCAGTGCACGAAATAGCAGCAGCCTGCCGTCCGAACTGATCTTTGAGCCATAGAACTTCAGCCGAACTCGGCGGTCAAAACCGAGCCCGACATTCCCCATTTTTGCCTGCACCCTCTGGGTGATCCATGAAACTCCGCCTGCACTGGGCTAACGTGCTGAAACGTAACATTTTACCAGCGATCCGAGTGGAAAAACTCACCGGGTTACTTGGGAAATACGGGATAAGCAGACTGTCCAGCTTTGCCGGTCTACTTCAACGGCGATTGTTTCGAAGTTCTGGACAATCATGGGCGTACAATGTATTTAAGAAGGCGTTAGCGCTATTTTGAGGCAAGATGATGGATATTTGGACAGTTATTATCGCCGTCTACATTTTCACCTCTATTGCCGCGATCATCATGACATACTGCGAGCAGAAGCGTAAAAAAATCAAGAGCCCATTGTTCAGTTTGATCGGTTATTTCCTGTGTACGGTATGGCCAGTAACAGTGGCAGCAGTACTGGTTGCGATTGGGCACGAAGCACTGGTCGGGAAGCGGTCGAATTCCTGAGGGCGCCACCTCGATAAATCACCCCCTCATCCCAAGCGAGATTCGGCCGAGTTGGCGCAGTGTGAACCGCGCCGGTTATTGTTTCCAAATTGGCAACGGACGATATTTGGCATTCCGATTAATGAAAGATACGAAACAATACTCACGTGATGGTATCGAAATGCTGGGTACCTGCTTAATGTGTTATTAACAATTTTTACCTGAAAGATCAGATAATTACGAAGATTATGGCGTTAACCTTTGTACTGCTGAGGCAACTTGACATTTAGCGGCAACCCGCTCAGATTATTAGCAGCTTTAGTTTTATTCTGTCGCAGGAAATTATGTGGCCTGCAATGTTACCTGTCACATCCCGTCAGGTAGTACGGTCGTTTCCTGAACAATTCCGGTTTCCGACTATACCATTCCTTCATTTCCAACATCGGCGTCCTAGCTTTCAGAACTGATTGCGGGAGCTGGGTATTGTAGAGGTGCACATAGCGC
>DAOUQK010000295.1 GCA_030625695.1 Paracoccaceae bacterium
TAATCCCCTAATATTTCACGGATTTTAGCAGCTGCCGCCACTGGCCCCAGTTCATGAACCTCACGCGCATCAATGATATTGACGCCCAAAGTATCTTCATTGGTGGTACGAATGCCGACCTGAACCGAACGGGTCGGATCAACCAGGCCCATTTTCACCGCCTTATAGAACATTGTGCCGTGATCGACCCGGTCCATGTCGTCATCGGCCCAGGTATCGGTATGGGCATCAAATTGCAAAAGCGACATTGGCCCATATTTCTCGGCATATGCCTGTAGAATCGGGAAGCTGATATAGTGATCGCCGCCCAGCACCAAACTGGCCACATCCGCCTGTAAAATCGTGTCGATATGCGCCTTCAATGCCCCCGGAAACGCGGGAATATTGGCGTAATCAAACGCCAGATCGCCATAGTCGATTATGGCCAGTTCACTAAGCGGATCGTACGGCCAGCCATACGGCGCATCAGGCGCCTGAAGACTGCTTGCCTCGCGGATCGCGCGCGGTCCCAAACGGGTGCCGGGGCGGTTGGTGACGGCCTGATCAAACGGAATGCCGGTGACGGCGATATCAACACCGCTCAGGTCCTTGGTATAGCGACGGCGCAGAAACGATGTGGCCCCGCCAAAGGTGTTCTCGGCTGTCAAACCACGTAAACTGTCGCGGGTAAAGGCATGATCTATCTGGGTTTTTGCATCTTCCAAAGCCATCAGTCTGCAACCACGTTCAATGGCTGTGCCCACTCGACCAGTCGGGCAAAGAACGACGCACCCACCGGGGCCACCTCGTCGTTGAAATTGTATTCGGGGTGATGCAGGCCTGCGCCTTCGCCTTGGCCCAGAAACAAATACGCGCCCGGACGGGCCTCGAGCAGATAGGCAAAGTCTTCGGCCCCCATGACGGGTGGAATATTGTCGTCGACCAAAGGTGCTCCGACCACTTCGCGGGCAACCTCGGCGGCAAATTCGGCGCGGGTCGGGTCGTTTATCGTCGGAGGATAGCCATATTCGAACTCCAGCTCTGCCGTGACACCGTAACTGGCCGCCTGTCCAGCAACAATTTCGTGCAAGCGTTTGACGACCATAGCCTGCACCGATTTGTCAAAGGTCCGCACGGTGCCATTGATATAGGCCGTTTCGGGAATGACATTATCCACCGTACCGGTATGGATTTGCGTCACCGAAATCACCAACTGCTCGCCCGCGTCAAGGTTCCGGCTGGAAATGGTCTGGATCGCCTGGACGATACCACAGGCCGCAACCACCGGATCGGCGCAATCAGACGGGCGCGCACCATGGCCGCCTTTGCCTTGAACGCGAATGTGCAACACATCCGCCGCCGCCATCATCGCGCCCGCATTGGAATGAAACGTCCCGAAATCAAATCCCGGTGCGTTGTGAATGGCAAAAACCTGGGAGATATCAAACCGGTCCATGATGCCCTCTTGCACCATCACTTCGCCGCCGCCGCCGGCCTCTTCCGCCGGTTGAAAGATCAACGCCACACGGCCTTTGAAATTACGGGTTTCGGCCAGATATCGCGCCGCCCCCAACAACATCGTGGTATGCCCGTCATGGCCGCAGGCGTGCATTTTGCCGTGGTTCTGGCTGGCGTATTCCAGTCCGGTCGCTTCGGTGATCGGCAAGGCATCCATATCGGCGCGCAAACCGATGGTCGGCCCATCACCCTGCCCGTTGATGATCGCCACCATGCCGGTCTGGGCAATCCCTTCATGCAACTCATCCACCCCGAATTCCCGTAGACGGGCGGCGACAAACGCCGCTGTTTCCGGACATTCAAGGCCCAATTCCGGGATCGTATGCAGGTGCTGACGCCAGGTGGTCATGTCTTTGGCATAATCGGCGATACGATTAACAATCGGCATGGGCTGGACTCCTGACGCGGGCTTGGCGATTGATACACATGACATGAGGGGAAAAGCCAGAGCAATGCCGCATAATCCAATCATCGACGATAAAGACGCCGGGATCGAACGGTTGTTGGCGATCATGCGTTGCTTGCGTGATCCTGAAACCGGCTGCCCCTGGGACATTGAACAGGATTTCAACACGATTGCGCCCTATACCATTGAAGAGGCTTACGAAGTCGCCGACGCGATCGCGCGCGGGGCGTGGGATGAATTGCAGAGCGAGTTGGGCGATCTGTTGTTGCAAACGGTCTATCACACACAAATGGGTGAAGAGGCCGGGCATTTCGATTTTCAATCGGTGGTGCGCGGGATCAGTGACAAGATGGTGGCGCGCCATCCACATGTGTTCGGGGCTGAGACCAATCAGAAATCGGCTGAGCAACAAACCAAGGACTGGGAGGCAATCAAGGCCTCTGAACGCGCAGGACACGCGCAAGTTGGCGCTTTGGACGGGGTTGCAAGCAACTTGCCGGCTTTGCTGCGGGCGCTGAAATTGCAGAAACGCGCGGCCCGGGTGGGGTTTGACTGGCCGGATGCATCCCACGTTCTGGACAAGATCGTTGAGGAAGCGGCTGAGCTGGTTGAGGCGCGCGATTTGTTGGACGCTGACAAAATGGAAGAGGAATTTGGCGATTTGCTGTTTGTCATGGCCAATCTGGCGCGCCATCTGGGGGTCGAGCCAGAAGCCGCCTTGCGCCGCACCAACGCCAAGTTCATTCGCCGCTTTGAAGGGGTCGAGGCGCGGCTGAAGGCCCTTGGCAAGACACCGCAGCAAAGTGATCTGGAAGAGATGGACGCATTGTGGGATGCTGTGAAAATCGACGAGCGGAAGGGCCAGTCATGAGTACACGCAAGATAATCATCGACACCGACCCAGGCCAGGACGACGCGGTGGCGATCCTGCTGGCGTTGGCCAGTCCGGAACTTGAGGTGTTGGGGATCACTGCCGTTGCTGGCAATGTGCCGCTAGCATTGACCCAAAAGAACGCCCGGATCATTTGCGAATTGGCTGGGCGGGCGGATATTCCGGTCTATGCCGGCTGTGATGCACCGTTAAGCCGCACACTGGTGACGGCCGAACATGTGCATGGAAAGACCGGTCTGGACGGACCTCAGTTGCCTGACCCGGTGATGCCGCTGCAGGACGGTCATGCGGTTGATTTCTTGATTCGAACCCTTCGTGCGCAAGAGGCCGGAACGGTGACTCTCTGTCCGCTGGGGCCGCTGACCAATATTGCGATGGCGTTTCAAAAGGCCCCTGACATTGTCGAACGGGTGCAGGAAATCGTGCTGATGGGGGGCGCCTATTTCGAGGTTGGTAACATCACGCCGACAGCAGAATTCAACATTTATGTCGACCCACAAGCTGCTGATATCGTATTTAAATCAGGCGCACCGATTACGGTTGTACCGTTGGACGTGACGCATAAGGCACTGGTGACAAAACCTCGTAACGACGCGTTCCGTGCCATTGGCACGCCGGTTGGGCAAGCGGTCGCACTGATGACCGATTTCTTTGAACGGTTTGACCGCGAAAAATATGGCAGCCTTGGTGCACCCCTGCATGATCCTTGTGTCACCGCCTATCTGATCCAACCGGGTCTGTTCACCGGACGCCATGTCAACGTCGAGATCGAAACCGCGTCAGAGCTCACTTTGGGTATGACCGTGGCCGATTGGTGGGGCGTCACGGACCGCGCGCCCAATGCCAATTTTCTGGGTGATATCGACGCCGATGGGTTCTTTACCCTGCTCACCGAACGGCTGGCCCGATTATGAGCGCAGCCCTGCATTTGGCCAAGGTGGATGACCTGGACCGCTTGCTTGCGCTGGTCACTGCCTTTCACACCGAAGAGGGGTTGGAGTGCAGCGACGAGGCGCGTCGGCGCGGTATCCTGCCCCTGCTGGAAGGCATACCCCACGGCGCTGCCTATCTGATTGGTCCGGCCCGTGCGCCGATGGGATATGTGATCGTCACTTTTGGCTGGTCGGTCGAATATGGTGGTATGGATGGTTTCATAGACGAGATTTATCTGCGCCCCGCCGTGCGCCGACGCGGCATCGCAGGCGAGGTTCTGATCTCCCTGCCCAAGGCACTGGCAGAGGCCGGGGTGACGGCGTTGCATCGGGTGGTGGATCACAGCAATGAAAGCACCATACGCCTTTACACCCGCGCCGGGTTCAAACCACGCGAACGCTATATGTTGATGAGCAAACGCCTTTAGCGGATTTTCAAGTTCTCTTTTGTTGGCCAAAGGCTTTTGTCTTTTTGCCGAGTTACCTCAAAAGATTTAAAAGCACGCCGAGTAGGAATAAATTCAACGTTTTGGTCGGAAACAGCTGTCTTCAACTCTTCAATGGATTTTTGTCCGTTCTGCCCCATGTATACTTTTCGCAGAACGATACTTTCGCCGAACTTAATGAAGTACCGACCATTTTCGTCCGGGGCTTCATGAGTAAGATCGACTAGGTGTCACATCCCGTCAGGTAGTACGGTCGTTTCCTGAACAATTCCGGTTTCCGACTATACCATTCCTTCATTTCCAACATCGGCGTCCTAGCTTTCAGAACTGATTGCGGGAGCTGGGTATTGTAGAGGTGCACATAGCGC
>DAOUQK010000131.1 GCA_030625695.1 Paracoccaceae bacterium
GCCGGGCAGGAATGGGAGGATTCAGGCATGGCCGAAACCCAGGGCCGTATCTGCTATCCGGAGGAGGTTGCAAATACGGTGGTGTTTCTGGCGTCTGATGAAGCCAGCTTTGTAAATGGCACAGCGACCTATGTAGATAACGGGTGGCATGCCAAGGGATAGGTTTTGACCCGGTCGCGGGCAGGTTGAAGGCGCGACTGGCCAAGCTTAGCCACCCAGTTCCAGATCATATTTGACAGTCTTGAACGGCACGCCATCGGGGTCAACTTCGGTATCGAGCTCACGGGCATCCGTGCGCATGCGGTCGATCTGCCGATTGTCTGCTGGAACGAGCTGTTTGCGCCGCGTTGTGGTTTTGATCTCTTCGCCAAATATCCTGATCTGGCCCGCTGTCGGTACTTCAAGCATATTGATGCAGCGAAGCATCGTAGATTTCCCTGATCCTGAGGGTCCAAGGATCGAGATCACGTCGCCTTCATGGGCTTCAAATGAAATACCTTTCAAAACTTCTAACGCCCCAAAGTTCTTTCTCAGGTTCGAAACTTCAATCGCTGCTGCTGTCTTGTCTGATTTCATGCTGGTCGACCCAATTTGGCAGTGGTGCTATCACCAGAGATGGAAACATGCGGGTTCAACCGCCGCTCCAATCCTGAAATCGCACGCGTCACCAAAAAATTAATGCTAAGATATATGAACCCTGCACATGCGAATACCTCGACCGCGCGATAGCTTGACCACCGCGTTCGCCACAAGAGGGCCCACAGCTGGCGCGAGTTGGAACCCATAGCCAGAGAAGCCGCAGACATGCCAAACATTCGGAGTGCTCATGCTCGGGCCAATGAGCGGCATGTGATCAGGCGTGCCCAAAGGGGAGGGACGGGCCTCAGGGCGAGTCTGAGCGAGCAGTTGGTTTTCTATGCTGATCTGGTGAATTCCGATCGTTATCTGCCCGCCAGCATGGTCGGCAATGTCATCCGTGAAGCGATGCTGGCGAAGGGGCTGGTTACAACCCAGCAGCTGCGGATGCGGGGTGTGTTATGACCATGCAACAACGCATTTCCCGTAGTGGTGGAAAGCAGAAACGTGCGCTGGGCGTGCAGGCCATTCTGGAATGGGCGTTTCGGGTTGAAAAGGCTCAGCTGGAATTGCCGCCGCCAACCGACACCGTTGAGGAAGCCAGCGGCTTTGACCTCGAATATGTCCTAATCCAGCGCGCCCGACTTGGTTGCCAGGTCGACGGCAGACGATACAAGATCAGCAGTTACACTCACGAGGATGCTGAGGTCATCGCAGCCACCTTGGCTGGAATGCCTGACGCGCTGGGCGGCAAACGCATGGCGATCCGCGTAGCTGAGTTGGCCCGTGCCGGGTTGACACCGGACTGGATGCCGGGCGCTGTGCCACGCTGTGTGCCGGTCGAAACAAGACGCAATCAGCATGGGGAACGGGCCAAGACCGAGGTCGTGGGTGCTGAATGGGTTCTGTATCGCGGTCGGTGGCGGACCGTTGAGCTGCTGGCTTGCCCCGTGACATGGCGACCGCATCCGGAGCAGATCGCAGGGGTGCGACGGGCTTATGGCGACTGGTGGAAGGCGCTGGGTTGGGTGCGGGAGGGTTGATCGACGGCGGGATGTTGCGGGCCGTGGAGGTGACGGCTGCGATGCCGAAGGTTAAGCCATGGGCCCAGTAGTCCAGCCTCGGCCGACCTCGGTTGTTCATATCGACCGCAGCCAACTGCCAGCGCGGTCCAAATCTGCCAATTGCACGGTGCAGAAATTCGGCAAAACGGGCGGATTGCGGATCTTCGACGCTTGAAGCCTGATTGCCGCATCGGCAAAAAGAGTACTTTGATAGGAAGCAAGTTCGGTATCTACGTTGTGATCTGAGGTGTCGGGCTGTTTGCGTATTGGCTCAAATCCTGGCTGATGTGAACGGATCTCCGTCTTTATGCCAATCTGACAGATTGTCCGGTTAACCATTATGCCATGCGATCGCGTGTGGCCAATGTGCCGTCTGCGAAGTGCGGATTTTGTACCACGCCCCCTGAACAGCGATCATCCGAATGCTTTTCATTCACGTCCAAAACAGTAGGGTATTCAAAGGCATGAAGTGGGGCAACGGGCATCCCGGGTATGAATACCAGAACAAAAATAAATATTTCTGCTCTTCTGGGGCGCTGTGTTTCGATTGACCTCGAGGTTGATCCGGAAAAGGCGCGGATATTTGCCTTTGCGGCAGTAACCCAGGATCCTGAGACAACAAGTCTGGTTGTGAATGCCAACGCCGAAGCCAGCTTGCCGAAACTCAATGCGTTCTGCCAAGGCTTCGACCATGTCATCGGCCACAATATTCTGCGCCATGATCTGCCTCATCTGGCTGCCGCCTCGCCGAGGTTAGTTGCTTTGGCAGATGCGCCCATTGATACGCTCTGGCTAAACCCACTGGCATTTCCACGCAATCCCTACCACCACCTTGTCAAACACTACCAAGACGGGCGCCTTCAGACGGGGCATGTGAATGACCCGGAATTTGATGCCCGACTTGTGTTTGAGGTGCTGGAGAACCAGATAAACGCCTTTTGTGGGTTCAACGAACAGTTGCCAGATGCGCTGACAGCTTACCACTATCTCTGCTGCCGCGCTCCGCAGAGCGGTGGTTTCGATCGGCTGTTCGAACTTATCCGAGGCGCGGTGAAGCCCGGAAAACAAGAGGCCTATGAGGCAATCCTTCGCCTGCTTGATAGCGCGGCATGTTCCACGATGCTCGGTCGTACGCTTGCGCAGCTCGACGACACCAGCCTCAGCTGGCCCATGGCCTATGCCCTGTCGTGGATTTCGGTGGCAGGCGGAGAGTCGGTCATGCCACCGTGGGTGCGCGCCCAGTTTCGGGACGCGGCGCGCATCGTGCGGGACCTTCGCGACACGAATTGCGGTGATGCCGGGTGCAGCTATTGCGGCACAAATAATGATCCGACTCTGGCTTTGAGTCGCTGGTTTGGATTCGAGAGCTTCCGCCCCGAACCGATCGACGAGTTCGGGCGCCCGCTTCAGGAACGGATCGTTGAAAGCGCGATGCAGGGTGAAAGCCTGCTTGGTATCCTACCCACGGGCACCGGAAAATCCATCTGCTACCAAATCCCCGCGCTCTCCCGGTTCGATAAGACCGGGGCGCTGACGGTGGTCATCTCACCCCTGGTGGCGCTGATGGCGGATCAGGTGCAGGGGTTGGTGCGGGCCGGTATCGCCTCGGCGGTTACAGTCAACGGGCTATTGTCGCTGCCTGAGCGTCATGATGCCTTGGACAAGGTGCGTCTGGGAGATGCCGCGATCCTGTTGATTTCGCCGGAACAATTGCGCAGCAACTCGGTGCGCTCCGTGCTCGCACAGCGCGAAGTTGGGCTGTGGGTTCTGGACGAAGCCCATTGCGTCTCGAAATGGGGGCACGATTTCCGGCCCGACTATCGCTACGTCAGCCGTTTCATCAAGGAAAGTTCCGGCGACGAGGTCGCCCCGGTCCTCTGCCTGACCGCCACGGCGAAACCCGATGTCGTTCAGGACATTCGCGGGCATTTCAGCGAGCGTCTTGGGCTTGACCTGATCCTGCTTGACGGCGGGGCATCGCGCACGAACCTGCGGTTCAAGGTGCTCCCGACCCAGCGGGCAACCAAGTTGGCCGACATCCTTGATGCGCTGGAGACAGATTTGCCAGAATCCGGTGCCTCTGGGGCTGTTGTCTATTGCGCCACGCGCAGCGCGACCGAGCGGGTAGCAGAGTTTCTCAAGCAACAGGGCCTCGCCGCCGATCGATACCACGCGGGCCTCAGCGTCGAGGAAAAGCGCGATGTTCAGGAAGCATTCAGGGTGGGCGACCTGCGGATCATCGCGGCAACGAATGCCTTTGGTATGGGGATCGACAAACCTGACATCCGCCTCGTCGTGCATGGCGATGTGCCCGGCTCGCTTGAAAATTACCTGCAGGAAGCCGGCCGGGCCGGGCGCGATCAAGACCCTGCGCAATGCGTCCTTCTGTTCAACACGGATGACGTAGATCGCCAATTCAGCCTGAGCGCCCGGTCACGACTTGCCCGCCACGAAATCGCTGCGATTTTGAAAGCTCTCCGGCGGCTCGATGACAGGACACGCAAAAACGGCGAGGTCGTCGCCACCTCAGGAGAGATCGTAAAGGAAGAGAAAGATCACGATTTCCAACGTGACAGCACCACGGACGACACCCGGGTCAAGACGGCTGTGGCCTGGCTTGAAGAAGCGAAACTTTTGAGCCGCGAGGAAAACCGGGTGCAGGTATTTCCTGCCTCTCTTCTTGTGCGCGACCTTGAGCAGGTGAGGAAAATCCTCGATCGCGCGGAGATCACGCACACGCGGCGGCGCCAACTCCTGAACATTGTCCAGCATATTATCAATGCGCCCGTGGAAGAGGGTATCTCGACCGATATCTTGGGGGGCGCGAGCGGGTTGACCGCGCCAGCGTTGCGCAAAGCGCTGGCCGATCTGGAAGCCTTGGGTATTTCCAGTGATGACACAAACATCACGATCTTCGTGCATGTGGGTGTAGAAAACGCGTCACGCGCGCGGCTCGAAGGTGCGGCGCAGCTTGAAGCTGACCTGATCGCGCAGTTACGGGAAGAGGCCCCCGACGCAGACAACGGCGAACCAACACCTTTCAATCTTGCGGCCACCTGTCAGGCTCTGCGGGAGAGGGGCCACACCTCGGTGCGTCCGGATATTGTCGAAGGCCTGCTTCGCGGCATGGCGCAGGATGGGCGTGACATGGAAGGCGGGCGCGGCAACCTCCACCTGCGCAAAGCCTCGCGTGGCAGCCTCTTTGTTCGCTTGCAACGTTCGTGGTCCATTGTCGAGCAGACAGCAAAGCTTCGCAGGCTGGGGGCCGAGCGCCTCTTGTCGCTTCTTATCGGACAGGTACCGAAAGGTGTGCGCGGCAAGGACATTCCGGTTGAGACCACTTTGGGAAGTCTGCTTGGCGCAATCAACGGCGATGCCTTGCTGCGCGGCGCCGTCAACGATCCGAACAAGCTGATGGATCGGGCGCTTTTATGGCTCCACGAACAGCAGGTCATTACGCTTGGCAAAGGCTTGTCGGTGTTCCGCCCCGCAATAACCCTGCATCTCAATCCAAAAGGTGGGAACTTCACTGTCCAGAACTTTATCCCGCTCGAAGAGCATTACATTGAGCAAACGATTCAAACCCATGTGATGGCCGCCTATGCCGAGAAGGGTCTTGAGGACATAGGTGAGGCCGAAAGACTGACAGCCGATTATTTCGTGCTGGAACGGGATGCGTTTATGCGCCGGTGGATGCCGGGCCGGGGCACCGAGTTTCGCAGACAAGCGACAGGCCAGGCCTGGACAGGCATTGTCGACTCGCTCTGCAACAACACGCAGGAACAGATCGTGCGCGATGATCGCGAACAGACGAATGTGCTTGTGCTGGCAGGCCCTGGCTCGGGCAAGACTCGCGTTCTGGTTCATCGCATCGCCTATCTGGTGAAGATCAAGCGCGAAGACCCGAACGGCATTCTGGTGCTCGCTTACAATCGCCACGCCGCCGCTGAAATCCGCGAACGCCTACGCCGCCTGATCGGGGACGAGGCGCGCTTTGTCACAATTTCGACGATCCATGCCCTCGCCATGCGTCTGATGGGCGCCAGCTTTGCCGGTGGTGCCACGACGGAGCGGCAGGATTTCGACAGTTTGCTAATGGACGCTGTGCGGCTTTTGCGCGGCGATGGCTTAGACAAGACCGCGGCTGAGGCGTTGCGTGACACCCTGATCCAGGGCTACCGCTGGCTTCTGGTCGACGAATATCAGGACGTTGGCCCAGAGGAGTATGCACTCATTTCGGCTGTGGCGGGCCGAAGCCTCGATGATCCGGACCTTCGCATCAGTCTCTTTGCCGTGGGAGACGACGACCAGAATATCTATTCCTTCGCCGGTGCCTCGATCAGGTACATTCGACAATTTGAACAGGACTACGCGGCCAAGCCTGTATTTCTCACAGAAAATTACCGGTCGGCAGGCAATATCATTGCCGCAGCCAATGCTGTAATCGAAGACGCCGCCGCGAGGATGAAGGTCGGGCACGACATCACGGTCGATCAGGCCCGACGCAAAGAACCCACGGGCGGCGACATGGCAGCACTTGATCCGGTGGCACAGGGCCGGGTGCAGATTCTTGGATGTCCATCTGGAAATGACGCGCAGGCGATTGCCGCGCTTGACGAGCTTTTGCGCCTGTCCCGCCTGATCCCCGACTGGACCTGGTCACGCGCGGCGATCATCGCCCGAGACTGGCGCAAGCTGGCTCCGGTCCGGGACTTTGCCGAGGCTCTCGGTATCCCTGTCGAGATCGCCAATGAACAGCTCCCTGGCCTATGGCGGATGCGGGAAATGCAGATGTTCATCAATGCACTGCGCGCAGATCATGGCCGGATGGTTTCGGTGGCCGATTTAACCGGGATGCTGAACGCAATCCCATCCTCCCGTTGGACCAATCGCATCGGTGAAGGCGTGGGCTTGCTCGCCCGGGAAATCGACGGACGCAGCCTGCCCGCGGCAGATGTCATCGAATGGTTTGCCGAATGGGCTCGCGAAGCCTGGGGCGCGCAACGCGGCCTGAAACTCCTGACAGCCCATCGCGCCAAAGGGCTCGAATTCGATGATGTTGTGATCCTCGACGGCGGCTGGGAACGCCCCTCTCGCAACGAAGATCAAGACGCACCCCGGCGGCTGTTTTATGTGGCCATGACCCGTGCGCGGCGAAACCTGGTCGTGATGAGCAACGACAACCACGAATACCTGCCGACCCAATCTCCCGCAGTCATCAACCGCCATGTAACGCCGGATCTCGCAACCTTCCCAGGACCAAGGCGGTATTTCCAGTCTGCCGAGGTGCGTATGGTCGACCTGTCCTTCGCTGGCCGCCAAGGTGCGAGTCACCCCGCCCTCGGCGCAATCGGGGAAGCTCGGGCCGGTGATCCCATGACGTTGGTGCGCGAGCATGACCGCTGGCATCTGAAAGATTCAAACGGTCGCAGTCTGGGTCGGATGGCAAAGAGTTTTGCCCCTCCCTCTAACACGAGCTTTGCTCGCGGTGAAATCGCGGCAATCCTTCGTTGGCGCAAAGAAGATGGGGACGAAGCCTTTCATTACACCCTCAGGCGCGACGCTTGGGAGGTAGTGATACCTGAGATGGTTTTCGAGACGCTGTGACGTTGGCAAGGTTGTCGTTCCGAAGCCATCTCATTGGGAAAGTGGAAGCTGGAGGAGGATCGTAACCCGTGAAAGTTTGTTTCCCGGCTGAGTTCCGGGAAGTTCCCGGTGCACGCACTGGGCCTTTTGGTGTTCGCGTCGGCCGAGATCGAGATCTGGCCGATTGAATAACTGCGTTCCTACCGGATGAGCTGTGCAGATCGCCCTATGAGCGGTACATAAAACGTCTGGGACGCCCTGCTGGAAAACGGAGCTAAAGGCCAAACCTGTCGGCGATGCGGTGCCAGTTCAACACGATTGGCATGAACCACGGGTTGCCGGTATAAAGCGGTTTGGTTTGGAACGGCAGATCGTCAAAGGCGGTGCGGCCCCTGTCCTGGTCACCAAGGATTTTATAGCCAAGTTTCTGGCCGAAATAGGTGGCGCGCGCCACCCCCGAACCGCAATATCCCATCGCAAAATCAATGCCTTGATGTTGTCCAATATGGGGCGCGTGATCAAACGTGTAAGCGACCAGACCCGACCAGACGTGGCTGGTTCCGGTGGTTTCGAGATCGGGGAAAATATTACACATGGCGGCGTGGAGCTGGCGGGCGTTTTTCTGCGGATTGTCTTTCAGGCCGGTGGCGCGACCCCCAAACAGGATGCGGGTACCATCAGGTGAGGGGCGGTAGTAAGCGACGATGCGGCGGCTGTCGCCACAGACCCGGCCCTTTGGCATCAGGCGGGCCATGAGATCGGGCGCGATGGGGTCAGTGGCGATCATGGCGCTGCGCAAGGGCAGGACCCGGCGGTGTTGGTAGCGAAATTGTGGGCCGGTATAAGCGTTGGTGCAAAGCGCGACGCGTTCGGCTTTTGTGGTGCCCAAGGGAGTGTGAACGGTGAAACCGGCGTTCGTGCGATTGATGGAGGTGACCGGGCAATTGGCAAGGATGGCGACCCCGATTGCGCGCAGTTTGGCGATCAGCCGGTTGTGGAATTTGGCCGGATGCAGACCACCATCCATGTCGTAAACAACGCCACCGTGGAAGCATTTCGAACCGGTTTCAGCCACCAGATCACCAGATTGTATAACCGAGCCCTGCACGCCGCAGCTTTTGTGAAAATTCTCAAATTCCGAGGCCATTTTGGTAAAGTGATCCGGCGAAAGGGCACCGCGAAACCGGCCAGACCGTTTGAAATCTGCATCGATGTCTTCAGATTTCAGGAAATCGTCAATAAAGTCCACGAAACCAACGCTTTCACGGATGATTTCATTGGTTTTTTCAACACCGTACTGGGCCTGCAGACCAGCAATTCCCAGCTTGTGAAAGCTGGAGCCGACCATGCCACCGTTGCGCGAACTGGCACCTTCGCCCAACTGACCTGCTTCGTAAACCACCACCGACAGGCCGGAACGTGCGAGGGTGAGGGCGGCGCTGAGCCCGCTAAACCCCGCACCAACAATGGCAATATCAACCGTGGCGGGAGGGGTGATTTCAGGGGTGTTTTCGCGAGGGGCATAGTCCCACCAATAAGGCGTCGTTTTCATCGGAGACTCCGCAGGATGTTGATGGCTTGACCCTAACCGCCCTAGGGTCTGTGGACAATTAGCGTAAAGCGATGATGGTTGCGGCTATGCACCAAGTTGCTTCATAGCTTGTGTCAGTTTTGTCATATCGGGTGTTAACGCCCCTGAACTCTTTGATTTTGCTGAAGTAGTTTTCTATGAG
>DAOUQK010000393.1 GCA_030625695.1 Paracoccaceae bacterium
CACAGTCAGCCGCCGTCACCGGTGCGCCGTCATGCCAGTTCAAACCGGAACGCAGGTTAAAGGTCCAGACCAGCCCGTCATCGGAAGTGGTCCAATCTTCGACCATCTGCGGCTGTGGCGTGAAACTTTCATCCATCGAAAACAGCGTGTCATAAATCAGATAACCGTGGTTACGGCTGATATAGGCTGTCGTCCAGATTGGATCGAGGTTTTTGAGGTCGGCATGCGGAATGACCCGCAGCACGGATTCGGCAGTGGCGCCAGTGGCCGCCATACTGCCCAGACCCAGTGGAATTGCCAATGCAATTGCCGCCAGCATCTGACGTTTGGTCCATTTTAACATATTTGATTTCTCCCTGTTGATGTATATTGCGTCGGGCATCTCGTTGGCTCGGTGCACCCCGTTGGCCAAAGTTAACTCCACGGCAGATGTGCAAGTCAACGTAAATTTCGATGTAAATCTCGGCGCTTGACGGCACGCCCGGGTATGATCACCATAGGGTTAATCCATTCAGAGAGGGGGAATAATGCCCATGTTTAAGATAATGTCGTTGTTAAGCAACTCGTTAGCAAGCAAATGAGTGCTCCGCGCGTGGCCGTCGCCGGATTTCAGCATGAGACAAATACATTTGCACCTTTTTCGACGGGCTGGGCGCAGTTTCAACAACCCGGAGCCTGGCCGCCGTTTGCAACAGGTGAAAAGGCGATTGAACAGGTGCGCGGGCTGAACGTGCCTTTGGGCGGATTTGTTGATGAAGATGCGGGGTTTGACCTGGTGCCGCTGCTTTATGCCGCGGCTGAGCCGGGCGGTTATGTGACGTCTGAGGCGTTTGACCACATCACAGGAGAGTTGTGTGAACGGTTGGCTGCCGCCGAAGATATCGACGCGGTTTATCTGGACCTGCACGGGGCGATGGTGACGGACGACTTTGAAGACGGAGAGGGCGAAATACTGGCGCGGGTGCGCGGCGTGGTCGGCCCAGACCTGCCCATCGCGGTCAGCCTTGATCTGCATGGCAACCAGTCGCCTGAATTCGCCCGGCTTGCGTCGTGCGTGACGATCTACCGGACCTATCCCCATATCGACATGGGAGCCACCGGCGCGCGTGCGGCGCGTTTGCTGGCGCAGTTGCTGGAACGGGGCGCACCCTTTGTCACCGCGTTCCGTCAGCTTGATTATATCATCCCGATCACCGCGCAATCGACCCGGCGGCAACCCGGCGGCAGGCTGTATGGCATGCTTGACGGGTTGGCAGGCGAAGGCGTGAACTCGGTTGATTTCGCCTTCGGCTTTCCGCCTGCCGATATTCATGATTGCGGGGCCAGCGTGTTTGTCTGCGGCTCTGATCAAGGCGCGGTTGACGCCGCCGCTGACGCCATGCTTGGGGCCTTACAAGAAGCCGAGGACAGTTTTGTCTCGCCGCTGGTTACTGCGGGGGTGGCTGTGCGGCAGGCGATGATGAACAACGGGCCAAAACCGGTCATTCTGGCCGATCCCCAGGACAATCCCGGTGCGGGCGCGCCTGGTGATTCGACCGGCGTACTTGCGGCAATGCTGGCCGGGAATGCCAGTGGGGTGATTGGCATGATCTGGGATGCCAAGACCGCCGAACAGGCGCATACCGCCGGGGTTGGGGCGGTGATAGACGCACAGATTGGCGGGATGTTTCCCGAAATCGGTGGGCCTGCGATTGCGGTACGTGCGCGGGTTGAACAATTGTCCGACGGGCAATTTACCTGCACCGGGCCGATGTTCGGCGGGTTGAAGGCGCATCTTGGGCCTTGCGCGCGGCTGATTGTGCAAGGCACCGAGGTGACAATCGTGGTCGGCTCAAACCGGGCGCAAAACGCTGATCAGGCGATATTGCGCCACATTGGCGCGGACCCGGAAGCCTATAAAATAGTCGCTGTGAAAAGCGCCATTCACTTTCTCGCCGATTATGAACCAATCGCCGAAGAGGTGATCTTTGCCGAAAGCCCCGGTGCCAATCCCTGCCGAATCGAGTCCATTCCTTACTCAAATCTGCGTCCGGGTGTGCGCCTTGGCCCGAATGGCCCGGAATTCACCCCGACATTAAAGGATCAACATGACACTTGAACCCAGCCTTGTCCGCGACATCATCGCCGCCGTCGATCAGGGGTTTGACGACCAGACCGCATGGCTTCAGGATCTTGTGCGCCACCCATCGCAACGCGGTCAGGAACATACCGCGCAGGAAATGGTGTTCAACACCCTGGCCGCGCGCGGATATGGCATGGACCGCTGGGCGATTGATATCGACGACATCAAGGACCATCCTGGATTTTCGCCTGTCACCGTCGATTATACCAATGCGATCAATGTGGTCGGCACCCATACGCCAACCCGGACCGTTGGCCGCTCACTAATCCTGAACGGGCATATTGACGTGGTGCCGGTTGGGCCACGCAATATGTGGGCGCGCGATCCTTATGATCCCCACATTGATGGCGACTGGATGTACGGGCGTGGTGCCGGCGACATGAAGGCCGGCCTTTCGGCTAACATCTTTGCGCTGGACGCCTTGCGCCGGATCGGCTTTGAACCAGCAGCAAGCCTTTATCTGCAATCGGTTACGGAAGAGGAATGCACAGGTAACGGCGCGTTATCCTGTCTGACACGCGGCTATCGCGCCGAGGCGGCGATCATCACCGAGCCAAGCAATCACGAATTGGTGCGGACCAACGTCGGGGTGATCTGGTTTCAGGTGCGGGTACGCGGCCATCCGGTGCATGTGGCCGATGCCGGGGATGGTGCCAATGCAATCGAAGCCGCCTAT
>DAOUQK010000170.1 GCA_030625695.1 Paracoccaceae bacterium
AGCCTATAAGGACTATCGCCGCTTTTTACTGGAAACCAGTCAGGTTCCGGGCGGGTTCTACTCGACCCGGGCGCGGCGCCAGCTTTTGCGCCATGTGGTCGATATGATGCTGTCCAGCGAAGACCCATACGATGTGCTGAAATCCGGAACAGCGGCACCAAGGCAACAGTTACGCGTCGTGACCTGAGCCGAACCGGTCACAGGACTGGATTTTCTCTTCGGATTCTGCAAGGTTAAGAAAAAAAGACCCTGAGGCAGAACAATCATAGGTCGAGGAGACCGCGCAGTGACATCCGTTTCTTACCGGTGGGCAAGGCCCATCGCTATGCTGGCCGTGGCCGCTATGTTGTCCGGCATTCTGGCCGCCTGCAGCTTGCCGCGCGTCGGCCCCAATAAACGTGAAATTTTTGCAGGCTCGGTGCAAAAAGAGGGCGACGCCTTTGTGGTTACGGTCAATGACCGGGTGACGCGGGCCACCGCCGTTGTCCCGGCTTTGGGTTTTTCCAACACGTTCAAGAACGCAGGCCAGCTGACTTCGGACATCATTCGCCCCGGCGACACCCTGGGCCTGACGATCTGGGAAAACGTTGATGACGGGTTGCTGGCGGGTGCGGCGCAAAACTCGACCATTCTGGAAGAGGTTCAGGTCGATAGTGCCGGTTTCATCTTTGTCCCCTACGCCGGACGCGTGCGCGCCTCGGGTAACACGCCCAACCAGCTGCGCGAGACAATCACCACCAAACTGGAAGACCAGACTCCTGACCCCCAGGTCGAAGTACGCCGTCTGGCCGGTGACGGATCAACCGTCAGCCTGGTCGGCGCGGTTGGCCTTCAGGGCGTTTACCCGATTGAACGCCCGACCCGGACCTTGGCGACAATGCTGGCCAAAGCCGGCGGCGTGACCATTCAGGGCGAAAACGCGCAAGTGACGGTCATTCGCGGGCAATCCAAAGGGACCATCTGGTTCAAGGACCTGTTTGACCATCCCCAACTGGATATCGCCTTGCGAGGCGGTGACCGCATACTGGTCGAAGAAGACCGGCGCGCCTTTACCGCCCTTGGCTCGACCAGTCAGCAGGCCCGTGTGCCGTTCGAGACACCAGACCTCTCCGCGCTTGAGGCGATTGCCCAGGTTGGCGGGTTGATCTCGGTTGCCTCTGACCCTACGGGTGTTTTTGTGTTCCGCAACGAACCGGCCGAGATTGCCGGTCAGGTGCTAGGCCGCGACGACCTGCAAGGGGCGCAACGGATGATCTATGTGTTGGACCTGACCCAACCGAACGGTCTGTTTGTTGCCCGCGACTTTGTGATCCGCGAAGATGACACAATATATGTCACCGAATCGCCGTATGCGCAGTGGACCAAAACCATCTCGCTTATTTCCGGCGGTCTTACTCCGATTGCCAACGTAGCCAGCATTAGCGGTTAGAGAAATGCCGGATATCTTGCAGGCAACCGGGCGTGAAAACGCCCGGTTGTTTGTTTATGATAGTAAGTTTCTGACCCAACCTAAGCTGCGTCGCATCCTGTCCCTTGCCGGGTACAAAATCCGCCTCGGCCTGCCGGGGTCACATGATTTGGTCGCTTTCCTGGGCAACAGTCCGACCGCCCACCGGGGCCAGAGTATTGCCGCCAAACGGAATGTTGGTGCCTTGCGGATCGAAGACGCGTTCCTGGGCGCGTTGCATCCTTTGCACGCAGGTGAGCCGCCGATGGGATTGCTATTGGACCGTAAGGCCGCGCATTTCGATACCGCCACCCCAAGCGAGCTGGAAACCCTGTTGGCTACCGCCCCGCTGGACGACACCGCTCTGCTGAACCGCGCGCGTGATGCCATGGCCCGGATGCGCGCGCATCATTTGAGTCAGCATTCCGGCTTTGATCCAACCCTGCCCGCCCCCGCCCCCGGATATGTGCTGGTTGTTGATCAACCCTTGGGCGACCCATCGGTCACGGCCTCAGGCGGCAACCGGGCGGCATTTCTGGAAATGCTGGTGTTCGCGCAAGAAGAACATCCCGGTGCGCGGGTGATTATCATATCCCACCCTGAATCCGGGACCGGCCATTACACCGCCAGCGACGCCACCGGACACGTTAGCCTGCTAAGTGATCCGGTCAGCCCCTGGATACTGCTGGAGGGGGCGATTGCGGTCTATACCTTTTCGGCGCACCTGGGGTTCGAGGCAATAATAGCCGGGCACAAGCCGCGCGTATTTGGCCAGCCGTTTTATGCCGGCTGGGGTCTGACACAGGACGAAAATCCGGTGCCACGGCGCGAACGTCGCCTGACCAAGGCGCAGTTGTTTGGTGCGGCAATGATCGAATATCCAACCTGGTACGACCCGTTTCAGGATCGTTTGTGCCCGTTGGAAACCGTGCTGGACAATCTTGAGGCACGCACGCGGGCCTGGCGCGAAGACCACTTGGGTTGGCTGGCCAGCGGCATGAAGCGTTGGAAACACAAACCTTTGAACCGCTTTTTTGGCCGTGAACAGCGGATGGTTTTTGGCGATGATCTGACCGATACGACACACACGGGACGCCGCCACATGGTCTGGGCCGGACAGGCCGGGGCAGACCATAAACAGGCCGTGCGGGTCGAAGACGGATTTATCCGCTCACGCGGGCTTGGCGCCGAACTGGTGCCACCGCTGTCACTGGTTTGCGACGATCTGGGTATCTATTATGACCCGCACCAGCCCAGCCGCCTTGAGAGGATCATTGACGAGCGGGCGGTGTTAACAGACGCACAACGCCTGCGCGCCGAGCGATTGCTGGCCAAGCTGATCACAGCGCGGATCAGCAAATATAATATTGGCGGGGCCCAGTTAGATTTACCGCAAGGTCATCGCATTCTGGTGCCCGGCCAAGTCGAAGACGATGCGTCAATCCGCACTGGAACCACCACTGTCAACACCAATCTGGGCCTGCTGCGCGCCGCCAGAACCGCCCACCCAGAGGCAGTGATCATCTATAAACCGCACCCGGACGTCGAGGCTGGATTGCGCGACGGCAAGGTCGAAGACGCGGGCAATCTGGCTGATTTTGTCGCCAATCATGCCGACCCGGTAAGTTTGCTGAGCGAGGTTGACGAGGTTTGGACCATGACCTCATTACTAGGGTTCGAGGCGCTGATACGGGGCGTGAATGTCACCACATTGGGGGCGCCGTTCTATGCCGGTTGGGGGCTGACGAATGATCGCGGCGAAGTACCGGCGCGACGCCGTGCCCGGCCCGACCTGATGGGGTTGGTGTTTGCGACACTAATTGACTATCCGCGATATTTCGACCCGGTCACAGGCCTGCCCTGCCCGGTCGAAGTGGTGGTTGAACGGCTGGCCACGGGGCGGGTTGGTCATCCGGGCCTGGCCAATCGAAGCCTGTCAAAACTGCAAGGGCTGCTGTCAGGCTATGCGCATTTGTGGCGTTGAATTGGTTTCTTGAAACGCTTTGTGCCGTCGAGGCAAGCTTATTTCAGCTGTCGCACCCACCGGTGCATCACATCCGCGCCGATAGCGCGTGTATCAACCAACCGGAACCACAGGGCGGCCTCTAGCCGCTCTAACCCCAGCGCCCCGATCGACGGCAAGCCCTCGGCACCAATCGCCAGCCCGGCGGTGAACCCTATCAGTTCGTCCACCAGATCGCTGGCCAGCAAAGATGCCGCCAACGCCCCGCCGCCTTCGCAAAATACCCGCGTCAATCCGGCAGCGCCCAACTGGCGCAACACATCGCCCGGATCAAGCTGCACGCCTTTCACCGCGCATGGCAATAACGTGGCACCCAAACCTTGCCACACCTCAACTCTTTCAGGTCCGGCCCCTGCCCCGTGGCACAGCCATAGCGGCACGTCGCCAGCGGTACGCGCCAATTGCCCCATTAACGGCAGGTCCAGATGGCGGGAAACCACAACTCGCACGGGTTGATGATCTATCCCCAGATCGCGCACTGTCAGTGACGGGTCATCCGCCCGTGCCGTGCCGGCACCAATCATCACAGCATCGTGGCGCGCCCGTTCGCCGTGCACCAAACGGCGTGCATGCGCGCCGGTAATCCATTTACTTTGACCTGTCGCCGTGGCAATCCGCCCGTCAAAACTGCTGGCCAGTTTCAAAGTCACCAAAGGGCGACTAACTTCGGTCCGCAGCAAAAATCCAGCGTGATCGCGGGCTGCCTGATCGGCCATCACACCCAACGTGACCGCAACCCCGCCCGCACGCAAACAGGCAAACCCCTGTCCCGCCACCCGTGCATCACTGTCTTGCAAAGCCCCCACCACCCGGGCAATTCCGGCCGCCACCAGCGCCTCGGCGCAAGGTGGTGTTTCGCCGTGGTGCGCGCAGGGTTCTAACGAGACATACGCCGTGGCCCCGCGCGCCAAACCGCCGGCCTGCGCCAGTGCCACGGTTTCGGCATGAGGCCGACCGCCCGATGCCGTCTGGCCGCGCCCGACAATGCGGCCATCCCGTACAATCACACAGCCGACCGACGGGTTCGGCCAACATGTTCCAAGTCCGCGCCGCCCCAATGACAGGGCCAGCGCCATAAAGCGATGATCGCTGTCGCTCACTCGCCTTCGGGCACGCTGGGTCGCAGTTCGGCCACAAACGTCTCAAAGTCATCCGCTTCCTGGAAGTTCTTGTAGACGCTGGCAAACCGCACGTACGCCACGGTATCAATCCGGTGCAGCGCCTCCATCACGATCTCGCCGATCATTTTCGACTGAATGTCGGTCTCGCCCATACTTTCCAGTCGGCGCACGATGCCTGAAATCATCTGATCAATCCGTTCCGGATCAATCGGGCGCTTCTGCATCGAAATCCGGATCGAGCGTTCCAGTTTATCGCGATCAAATTCTTCGCGTTTACCGGTGGATTTTATCACCACAAGGTCGCGCAATTGCACCCGTTCATAGGTGGTAAAGCGACCGCCACAGGCCGGACAAAACCGCCGCCGCCGGATCGCTACATGATCCTCGGCGGGCCGGGAATCCTTGACTTGTGTATCTACATTTCCGCAAAACGGGCAGCGCATTGGCCATCCCCCATGTTCATTCATGCCTCAGACTTGTGCGCGCTTTGGCACACTTATCCACATGTATAGGGGTAACTCCAGTATTTGGGTAGAGGGGAATTTGAACCGCTATATGCGGAAGGTCCTAGCTGTTGCTCAGATGTGCCGCCACGTGTCGTTGGTGCGGTGCCGAACGGTGTTCAAACAGGTAAATCCCCTGCCATGTGCCCAACATCATCCGCCCACCAACCACCGGAATTGACAGGTTGACTGGCAACAAAGCGGCCTTGATATGGGCGGGCATATCGTCGGGGCCTTCCTGAGTATGGCGCAGATAAGCCATTGTTGGATCATCACTGGGCGGCACAAGGCGATAAAAAAACGCTTTGAGGTCGTCCTGCACGGACGGGTCGGCGTTTTCCTGGATCAACAACGAACAAGAGGTATGGCGAACGAACAATGTCAAAAGCCCCTCGCCCGCCCCTTCTTTGCCTGTGACCCAACCGGCCACATCGCGGGTAAATTCATACAGGCCCGGACCCCGCGTTGAGACGGTAAATTCTGCCGACACAGGCTTACCCCACCTTCTTCGATGCACGATCCGGCCGGATCAGGTTTTCCATCCCCCAATCATGCAAACCAGTCAGCAGCCCCGACAAGGATCGCCCCTTTTCGGTCAAACTATATTCAACCTTGGGCGGCACCACGGCATAGACTTTGCGGTTGATCAGCCCGTCGGCCTCAAGCTGGCGCAGCTGGTTGGTCAGGGTGCGCTGGGTGATCTTGCACATCAACCGCTGCAATTCGCCAAACCGTTTGGTGCCTTCAGTCAGACGAAACAGAATAACGCCTTTCCACTTGCCGCCCATGATATCCAACGTCGCCTCGACCGGGCATTCGATTGGATCGACGTGTTTCTGCTTACGGGTCACTTTGGTATCCTAACGGAAATATTTATACGTATATGCATTATTACTGCCTACTTTACCTATCGCAGGCTTCATGCACATTGCAACCCAGGCAATCATAGGAGCCCTTTATGACCCCTCTTTCATCCGAAATTTACATGCTGGTTCTTACCACGGTTTTCACCTCACTGTTGTGGGTCCCGCATATCCTGCAACGCATCATTGAAATGAAACCTTATGCGGCCTTTCGTGACCCGGGCCACGATGTCCCAACCCAGGCCGGCTGGGCACGCCGCAACATTCGTGCCCATACCAATGCAGTTGAAAATCTGGTGATCTTTGCCACGCTGGTGATTGTTCTGGAAATAACGGGTGCCAATACCGCCCTGACAGCCACCGCCGCGACACTCTATTTCGCCTCACGCGTGGCGCATGTGATTGTCTATACGCTGGCGTTTCCTTGGCTGCGCACGCCGATTTATCTGCTTGGGTTCGGGTGTCAGATGATTATTGCCACGGCAATTCTGATCAAAACCTGATGTCCTGTTGGCAATACCCTTGTGCCAAAGCCGAGCTGAGATTACTGCCAACTTGTTTGACGGACAATGTGAGCCTCGCCCTTGTATCCTCATCCACAGGGGGAGTCAGCGAAAACAGCACCGCGTAATTCCAGTTCGCCGTTTGTGCCGGGGCCGGTCCGCGAACCAGATAGATTCGCTGAACCACTCTTGCCTTAAGCACCCGGTGGACGTAATCGCCCGCCGCGCACCAATATTCCTGACCCGCTGATCCGGGTCGTCCTACCACCTCAAACACGGTGTCGGAAACCGGTGACACCCTGTGATGGTTTGAAGAAGTCCACGCCCCGGCAAGCCCGGGCAAACAGGCGATCAGGGCTGCAAGGGTCAGTTTGCCAAAAATCTTCATGTCACGTCCTTACTTTTTAAAAATGCCCTCACGGCCGCCGAAAAAACGGGTCAAACCGATCATTGTCCAGGCAATATTGAAACGCAGCTGCCGCCGTTAAACTGTCGCCAACCGCCTTGACGGACAGTGAATAACCAGGCGGCACCACCTTGTCCCCAGGCGGGTTCATCGAAAACTGTACGGCCTTTCGGCCAGGTTTATTGACACTCGGACCTATCCCGCGCCAGATATACACCCGCTGCACTGCAGGCATGCGCAGCGAATGGCGCACATAGTCGCCCGCCCCGCACCAGTATTCCGCTGCCCACGATCCGGTCTGACCAACCACTTCGAACACGGTCGGCGACACCGGATAGACCTGAAGCCAGTTTCTTGCCCGCCACGCCTCGGCCGAGGCGGCAAAGATCATTGGGGTTAACGCCAGAATACCGGCAAACAGAATTGATTTTTTTTTGGTCATAATCCCGCCGTATCAGAAATCACCCGAGACGGCCATTGAATTCAACGTCCGATCGGGCTCTGGTCACATAGTCGATGTCCGGTCTGCACCGACATGCTCTCTCCAACTTTCAACGAATTCTGACTTTTGTATGGGCCGGTCGGGGTGATGCCGGCAGCCGCAGGATCAAGCGTGAACTGCACCGCCGAACGTCGGCCCGTGGTAACACTGGGTCCAAGCTCTCTGGCAATATAAATCTTGGTCTTCCAACCTGCCCCCAGAGTTAGGCGGGCATATTCCGACGCACCGCACCAAAATACCGACCCGCTGCC
>DAOUQK010000277.1 GCA_030625695.1 Paracoccaceae bacterium
AGGTCCCACATTTTCCACGGGGTCAGGTTGAGCAGGGATTCGGCATAGACCGTGCGCAGGTCAAGCTGATCGGGGTGCTCGGCAAACGCCGCGCGCATGGCATCGGCAAAGTCATAGTCCCAGGTGTGCATATCCGGGCCAAGGTCGGCTTGTGGATAGCGGGCGGGCAGGGCGTTGATCAGAGCGGCCTCAAGCGGGGTGACCTTGGCCGTCAGGGCCAGCGCGCTTTGCATGGCGTCATAAGCGCCTTCCAGCGCTTTGGTGCGCCCTGCGTTATCATACAGCGCCCAAGGCATGTTGTAATTGGGTCCGAGGGTATAAGAGATACCCCAGTGGGCCATGGCGCAATCGGGGTCGTGTTCCAGCGCGCGTTTGAAACATTCCCGCGCTTCCTGGTGGTTATAGGCGTAGGTCCAGATCAGGCCCCGGTCGAACCAGATTTGCGCTTGGGGCGAGGTGGTGGTGATTGGGCAGCTATGGCTGCCGAGGTCGTAATAGTCGTCCATGGTATCCCTCGGTTTTATACGCAGGTTAACAAGTTGGGGCGTTATATCAAGGCGAACCGGAAATGTGACGCACCTCGATCCGACCCATTTTCAGCATCAGAACGAAACCCGCAATGCACATGGCCAAAACTCCGATAGCAAGCGGCCAGATCGTGCCACTGAACAATGATCCGACCAGTGCCGCGATGGCCGATGCAAACACGGTCGAAATGCCGCCAATGACCGAGGCGGCGGTACCGGCGATATGGCCCATCGGTTCCATCGCGATGGCGTTGAGATTGCCAAGCGTGGTGCCGGCCATGAAGAACAAGCTGCATTGCCAGGCGACAAATACCGCGAAATGCACAGGTTCGGTCAAGGGCAGGGTGGCAGAGATCATCACCAGACCGGTCACCAGGATTTGCACAGAAAATGTCCAGGTAACGATCCGACGCATACCAACCCGCTCAACGATTGAAGCGTTCAGGATGCTTGCACTGCCGGACACAATCGCCACACCTCCGAACCAGAACGCAAAGCTGTCACCACGGCCAAAAACCACATCATAGATCGGCTGGACCAACAGCAGCAAAGTAAACAGGATACCCAGTGCCAGGGTTTGTACCATGATCGACAGGCGGGCCAACGGGTGGGTTATCATCTCGTGGACAGCAGAAAGCAGCAGGCGGGGGCGAAACGGGCGGCGGTCCCGCAGTGCCAAAGGTTCGGGCAGGCGCAGGCCCATCCAGCTTATTGAGATCACTGAAAACAGGATGAAGGCAAGGAATATCCCGCGCCAGCCGATCATGGAAATGATGGCAACGCCCATCAGCGGAGCAATGGCCGGGAACAGGGTGAATATCATCATTGCAATAGACATCATCTTGGCCATTGTCCGGCCCGAATAAAGGTCGCGCATGATTGCCACGCCAACTATGCGCGGGGCTGCTGCGCCTATTCCCTGAAGCATGCGCGCCGCAAGCACCAGTTCAAGCGATGTGCTGGCCCAGGCCAGCGCCGAGGTGGAAATATAAAGGGCAGCGCCGACATAGATCACCCGCTTACGGCCATAAGCATCCGAAAGCGGCCCGGTAAAGAATGTCCCCAACCCCATGCCGAGCATGAACGTGACCAGGATCAGCTGGGCCCGGTTGACATCATCCGGGCTAAGCTCGGCACCGATCTCGGGTAGGGCGGGGAGCATCGAATCAAAAGAAAAGGCGACAGTGGCGAACATCATCGCAATCAGGGCGATGAATTCGGGGCGCGACATCCGGTTTTGCATGATAGTTGACCTGTGAATTACCCTTGGGCGCTATCACGGTTGTTGGAGGTGCGCCAGAGGTTGGGCCGTTCAAGGTCTGTGTAAGTCTTGCGCAGGGCTTGTGCTAAAATTCAGAGTTACTTTTGGGGAGCGTCATCTGCATTGGCGGCGGGCGGATCCTGTGCCGGGTGATTGCCCAGCCGGGCAATCAGCCATTCGGTGTGTTCTTCGCGTTTGCGCATGTGGTAAAGGGCAAATTGCTGGATTGCCACGACAAACACGCCCAGACCGACAAAGATGAACACAGTTGTGCCGATCATTCCCAGTGCGGTGACGGGCACCAGTTTGCCATATCCTACGGTTGATATGGTGATCACGGTGAAGAAGTAGGAATCAAGCCAGCTCCAGCCTTCGACAAGGTGAAAGAACACCGTGCCCAGCGTAATGATCCCGACCAGCGAGATGATTACCGTATGCGCCTTGAACTGTTTCACGCGTTGGCTTGCTGCTGCAATTCGGCGATGACTCTGGCCCAGAGTTCGGGTGGTTGGGCACCCGGTACGGCGTGTTGGCTGGCGATCACAAAGGTGGGCACTGAATTGACGCCCATTTCGCGACTATGGGCATCGCGGGCGCGGATTTCTTTTTCATCCGTGTCGCCGGACAGCAGTTTCAACACCAGCGAGGCGTCAAGGCCGATGCCATCAGCGATGTCGCCCAGCACGTCGTGATTGCCGATGTCGCGGGCTTCAACAAAGTAGGCGTGAAACAGGGCATCAACCGCTTTGGTCTGTTTGCTTTCGATTCCGGCCCAGTGGATCAACCGGTGGGCGTCGATGGTGTTGGGGGTTCGCTGCATGCCCTCGAAGTCAATCTTCAATCCCAGCGCTTCGGCCTTTTCGACCACCGGCATATAGGCCTGAACAGCCCCCTTCTGGCCACCGAATTTGCCTTCGAGATAGTCGCGCCGGTCCATGCCGTCGCGCGGCATGTCGGGATTTAGCTGAAAGGGATGCCACTGGATCGTAAACGGGTGGTCCGGGGCGGCGGCAAGGGCGGTATCAAGTTGGGTTTTACCGATGTAACACCAGGGGCAGATCGGATCGGATATGATGTCGAGGGTAACAGGGTCGGTCATGGTTGGTTGGCCTTGAAATATGCGGGCAGAGAGCTGCGATGCAGTTTGCCGTTTGCGCCGGTGGGCAGGGACGGGACATGGATGAAGGCGCGCGGTTGTTTGTAGCGTGCCATGTTTGCCTCCACATAAGCACGCAAGTGCGTTTCGTCCAGTGGGGCGGGTGCCGTGTAGAAGGCGGCGATGATGTTGACGCCCGGTTTGACCTCGACTTGCGCCACCCCGACTTCGGTCAGGCCGGGATATTTGGCAAGGGTGGCTTCGACCTCGAGCGGCGAAACCCTGGTGCCGCCGGGGTTCATCATGTCGTCATTGCGGCCGAGGTAGGTGATCTGGCCGGTTGGATCCATTTGGCCGATGTCGCCGGTCAGGAACCAGTCGTCTTGCATCCGCGCCCGGGTTTCTTCGGCGGCGTTGAGATAGCCGAGCATCAGGCCGGGATCACGGCGATCGATGGCGATGGTGCCGGGGGTGCCCATGGGGACCGGACCCTGCGCGTCAACGATGGCCACGCGGCGGCCAGTTTGGGGGCGGCCCAGGGCGTGGCCGGTGGTCGGATGCGCGGGGCTGGACGAAATGAAGGTTGAGCATTCGGACATGCCATACGCCTCGTAAACGGCGGTGCCGGTGGCGGCGGTCCATTGATCGCGCAACGGTTGGGCCAGTTTTTCGCCCGCACTAAGCGCGTGGCGAAGGGCGGGGGCGTCTAAGTGTTGCGTGGTCTGGAGTATCTTGCGGTAAACGCCGGGGGCGGCGGCAAAGATGGTGGCGCGGTGGGTTTGCAAAAGCGCCGGGATCGCGTCGATTTCCGTGCCGGGCGCGGGGATCAGGGCGGTGGCGCCAATCGACCAGGGGTCCATCAGCCCGGTGCCGAGGGTATAGGTCCAGTTAAACGCGCCTGCGTGCATCAGGCGGTCATCGGCGTGCAGGTCATACCAGCCTTTGATCATCATCCGCCGGGCCCAGATTGCGCGGTGCGCATGGGCCACAGCGCGGGGTTTGCCCGAGGTGCCGGAAGTATAGACGATATAGCCCATGCGGTTGGGATCGCCCATGTGCCAGTCACACGGCGGCAGGGTGAACATGTCCTCAAGGGCTTTTAGCGTCACGCGGTTCGGATGGTCCGGGTGATCGGGGCAGGGCACCTTTGGGTCGTGCAGGATGGCGGCGGGGGCCAGATCGTCGATGATGCGGGCGACTTCCGGCGCGGTAAGCTGGGCCGAGGTTGGCACCGGCACCAGGCCGGCGGCGATTGCCCCGAGATAGGCAATCGGGAAATCAACCGAGTTGCCCAACCGCATCAGCACAATTTGGCCGGGTGTCAGCCCAGCATTCAAAAGACCGGTGCCGACGCCGCGCACCGCTGTTTGCAATTGGCTGTAGGTCCAGTCTTCGCGCCGATCAGAGTGCAGCACACTTAGCGCGAGTTTCCCCCCCTGCGCGGACGTGGGGGCCAGCACATGCGCAGCCATATTGAACGGCGTTGGGCTGGGAGTGGCGAGGCCTTGGTCGAAGAGGGATGTCATACCAGGTGGCTAGCCTGCGAAAGGCCGCGTTGCAAGCCGTTGAGCAGGCCCATATAGAGAGCGCATGAGCCCGAGAGACACGCATTCGCTGATCGAGATTGCCCGAAGTGGTGGCGATCCGTTTCGCGCCGAACCTTTGGATTTGGGCGCGCGGGTGCGTTCCTTGCGCAAAGCCCATGACTGGACGCTTGAACAGGCGGCGCAAAAGGTGGGGCTGGCGCGATCAACCCTGTCAAAGATCGAAAACGGTCAGATGTCGCCCACCTACGCGGCGTTGAAAAAGCTGGCCAATGGGTTGGAGATATCAGTGCCTCAGTTGTTCACAGCACCACAGAGTGAACGGGCGAGGGGGCGTATGTCGATGACCCATTCGGGGCAGGGTACACAGTATATAACCACCACCTATGAGCATGAGTTGCTGGGCGATTCCCTTACCAGCAAACAGATGTTGCCATATCGTGCCCGTATCCGGGCGCGTTCAATGGACGAATTCGACGGCTGGGTGCGCCATGACGGCGAAGAGTTCCTGTATGTGCTGACCGGGATTATTCAGCTTTATACTGAGTTCTACGAACCGGTAGAAATGCGTCGCGGTGACAGTGCGTATTATGA
>DAOUQK010000007.1 GCA_030625695.1 Paracoccaceae bacterium
CAAATCCCGTGTCGAGACCGAGGCCGCCGAGGCATTGAAAATTCCGCAGAAAACGCCGACCGTTCTGAAACAGCACGGCATTCTGGCGGATGCCGTTCCCAATATCGGTGCAAATTCGGGCAAACTGAACTTTATGGAGGCCGCGCGCTATATCGAAGTATGCGAGGCCTGTATCGCCATTATCAATGCCGAGGCCCCCGATATCGCGGCGGCCATACGTGACTTTGATGCGGCCAAGCCTAAAATCAGCGGCGTGATGGACGGTGCGCACCTGTTGGGCGTGCCTGCGGATCATATGAAAGCGTTACAGGATCGCTATAACGCGATCACTGCGGACGCGGATACCGACATCGTTGCCACCGCCAAGGCCCTTGCCGAACTGGGCCGCGACATCGCCAACGATGCCACGATCAAAGACGCCAAACGCGCCCGCGACAAGGTGCTGACCGACAAATCCCGTGTCGAGACCGAGGCCGCCGAAGCATTGAAAGTTGCGCAGGAAACGCCGGCCGTCCTGCAACAACATCGTATTCTGGCAAATGCCGTTCCCAATATCGGTGCAAATTCGGGCAAACTGAACTTTATGGAGGCCGCGCGCTATATCGAAGTATGCGAGGCCTGTATCGCCATTATCAATGCCGAGGCCCCCGGTATCGCGGCGGCCATTGCCCTGCGCGATGACGTTACGGCCAATCGCAAGCTGCTGGACGGTGACATCAACGCCGCCCGCCTGATTTATGGCACTTCAAAAGAGGCCAAAGGCCTGATCGAACAGTTCCAGAATCTCGACCAGGCTTTTGAAGGCGCGATGTACGCTAAAGATTACAAGGTCGCGCAAACCTATCTCAAGCGGTTGACAGCCGCCGCCAAGCGGGTGCTCGAACTGAAACCGGCGATGGACGCGGACGAACAGGCCCGGGCAGATCACAAGGCCGAGCTTAAGGTGGTGCGCAAGGAAGTTACTGATGTCAGGAAAATTCCGGCGGCCACGAGTGAGCTGGGCCGGATTTTGGTACTTTTTGAAGCCAAGATTAGTGCCTATAGTGCAGCTTACAACGCCAAAGAGTGGGAACAGGCGACAGCATTGGTGCTTGAGATCAAGACGCTACGTGTTGAGTTTATGGCTGCGGCCGCTGATGCAGCGGGCGAGTTGAACAAAGACTTTGAAAAAGTGGTCTTGTGGGAATCTGATTGTAAGGCCCGCTATGCAAAACTGGACAAGATCAAGGGCACAACGCCGGAAATGACGGCGGCGATTGCCAATGCGAAGGCAGCTTTTGACGCTTCCAACGCCCAGTCGACTGCTAAGGATTTCACCGCCGCACTGGCATCGACACAGAAGCTGAAAGGATTGCTGGACACCATCGACGGGTTGAAGGCCGCCAATGACGAGGCCTCGAAAAAACGCAACAAGGCCTGGACTGAATACAAGAAAAACAAGGCGCTGTGCAACGAGGCCCTTGCGATCAAACCCAACACGCCGGAGATGGCCGCGCTTTTCAAGACATTTGTCGACGCGCACTCCGATTTCCACAACGCGCGTAAACGCGGTGAAGACGGCCTTTTGGAGCAACTGCCGGGTATCATCACCGCGGCGCAGGCCGTGGTTGATGGAAAAGACGAAAACGCAGCGGGCAGGGACGAAGGCAGAAAGGCCGCCAATGATGCCAAAGATGCCGGAGCTGCCGATTTCTGGAAAGCAAAGGGCATGGCAGAAAAGTATCTGCCTTCCAGCCAGGCAGAGCTTGACGCGCATCAAGCGGCTAATGTGGAATATGGCAAACTGCTTGGGGCCGGTCGGTACATGGAATCGATTGAACACACGAATTTGCTGATGGCCGCCAACAAGGCCATCTTCGACGGCGAGGCGCAGTGGATTGCCGACGCCGGACAGGTCAAGGCCGATTATGATCTGCGCTATGCGCCCGTCAAAGCCGACTATGACAAGGTAGTCGCCTATCAACATGTATTGCCGGGGCTGGACGGCGAAATCACCGCCGTCCAAGCGCAAAAGCAAGCCGCCGACACGGAATATACCGGTGGCAATATGGGCAAGGCCTCGGGGCTGCTTGATAAACTGGAGGCAAGTGTTGCCCTGTTGGTTGCCAAGAAGGCCGCACATGACACTGGTGTCACCGACAAGGCATGGATTGCCGCCAAGAAGACCAGTATTGGCAGTGATGTTGATGCAGCCTGTGACGATTTCGCTTTGATGCCTGAAACGCAGGACATTCAAAGCCGCCTGAACTATGCAAAAAAGGTCGCCACAATCGCCGAAACCGGGCATAACTTTGCCGGCGTACGCGCGCAATGGGTCGAACTGGAGCGGTTGTTGGTCTTGTGGCAAGCCAAAGAGACCGAAAACGATGACGCCTGGGACGGAGATGTCAAAGAAGTTAGCCGCCGCCTGAAAGCTGTAAAAACTGAGCGCGATACGGCCAGCGAAATTTCACCCATAACTCCGGACCTGAAAAAGCTGAAAACAGCATACGGCGATGTTACCAAAAGATTCTGGAGAGCGTATGAGTCACTGGATTGGGTGCTTGCTCTGTCGTTGATGGATGATTTTGAGCGCACGGTGAAAGCACTGGCCGCGGCAAAGGGCGACTATGACGCTGCCTTGCTGTTGGCCCAGCCAATTGCTGCGGCGGCCACGCAAGCTTTGACTGACATTTCGGAGTCCGACCTCAAAGCCAAGCCGACGGAAGAAAAGCTGAAACTGCTGGATGAAATGCGCGCAACGGGTGAAGACCTGACAACGGCGCAGCGCAAATTGCAGCGTAAACTTTATTCTTCCCTCGATTATGACGCTGATTTTAAAGAAGCCGATGAAAAGCGGCGCGATGAGTTGGTAAAGGTCTTAAAGGCCGACGAAGACGTGAAAGAGGCGCGCGGCAAATGGGGCGAAATGGATGATGACGCCCGGTTGGCGGTGCTGATCAAAGTCATGAATGCCGAATGCAAGGTTTTCAACATCCCGCCGCCTGCTGTGCGGCTGTTTTATGAACCACCCGGCGACGAAGGATTCTTTTCCGGTGACTCTATGACGCTGAACCTGAACACCCATCCCGACAGCGGCTGGACAGATTTCAAGGAAGCCGTGAATACAGTTGTGCATGAGAACATGCACAATTATCAGGAGGTACTGGTGCGCCGTCTGAATGAAGGCATCATCACCAAAGAAGACCCTGAATACGTGCAGGCGCTGATTTTTGCCTCAAACGACGCACCGGGTGGTTATGTAGATACCAATGAAAAACCGGACGCGAATGAGACCAATCAAAAGCCGTACAAGACCCAGCCAGTCGAAGCGCATGCCTGGGACAGCGGCGATGGCGTGGCCGGTGATCTGATGGCCGAAGATCCGCCAGATGAAAACGAGGTATATTAAATCATGAACGAGGAGTCGCGACATGGCTGAATTAGCACCTCTTAGAATCGTCTATCTATTGGATACCGGGGCGGAAAAAGAAATCGCCCAAGGGACAATTACGCAGGACGGTATGCTGGAGACTTCCAAAGTGCTGCCATCGCAGGTGGCGGCGGTTGAAACACTGGTGTCTGAACTGAACGCGTCCGAGCGGGTGTTTACCCGCGATGCGCGCACCTCACCGGAAACCGGACGGGCGGCGATGGTAAAAACGCCGGTTGAACGGGGCATGCCGGGATTTCTGGATGCCCTGAACGAAACGGCCAAACGGTTCTACAAGGTCGAACTGCGGTTTGATCCGGCGGTGTTCGCAGGCGGCGAACAGTTGATGCTGGACCCGAGTGATGACGACGACGATGATCTGGAAGACGACACACCAAATGGCCCGGATATGACCCCAGAGGAAGACGCACTGACGGGGTTTTGACGGTTAGGCCAGGCCCCGTGCAAGGCTAAGACTGGCGTTGGCTCAGGCCCCCAAAGCGGCTGATATTTCTTGCAGTTTTACCTTGATCGGCGCGGCGATGGACACATCTGGCAGGATATCATTGCCGTCCAGAGCCGAGATGATCGGATCGCTTTCCACATGTTTGGTGAATTTTGTGATCATATCGCGGGCGGCATCCACATGGGTTTTGCGATCCTGTTCGCTGGCATTCAGCACTTCATCCAGTTGATCATGCAGCTTTTCGTTGAAGGTAGAAAAGCTGTCGTCCAGCATTTTGATCGCTTTGTTCACTTCGCCAACCGCATCTGGGACGTCGGCATAATCGGACTCGATTTGGGCTTTCAATCGGCCCAATTCGCCCAGCGCCACCTTGCGTGTATCAGGCCATTCAATCCGCGCCTTGCCCAGCTTGACCAGCGACAGAGGTTTTGAACCACCGCCTTCACCAATCACCTTGGCCAGCACATCGCTTAACTGGCCCAGCCGTTTCTTGGCAGCCTCGGCATCGCCTTCGGCCCCTGCTGATTTGATCGCCTGCATCAGCTTCAGAATCGGAACCTTGGCACGCGGATTTGCTGTCAGTGCCTCTTTGATTTTTGGTGCCAGTTTTTTCAGGACTGCGTCCAGCTTGGCCGCCAATCCATCTTCCACGCTGGCTTCATCCGGTGCATTGTCCGTGACCGAAGGCGCGCCCGGGGCCTCGTTCTGTTCTCCGTCGTCGTCGCTTTCGACCACATTGCCCGCAGAATCCATGATCTGGATCTTCATCGAATCGCCAGTTGCGAATTTCAGGAACACTTTCAGCCGTTTGGCGGCGGTTGACGGCGGGTCGTTGAAGCAGGTCAACATGACCAGTTTGCCTTTGCATTCCACCGTCCCACAGGCCACTTTCGGCGATCCACCTATCTTTTTGGCATCCTTTTGCAGCTTTTCAGGCTTCAAAGAACGGTGGATCAACATCGCACTTTGTTCAGGCTTGGTGGCAAGGCTCAGACCAAAATTCAAGGCTTTCTGGCGTGATGCCGCCAACTTGGCTTTCAGGTCATCTTTTTCCGCAACACTCATCGGCATGGCTAAATTCCTTTATGCGATAACTTCAGTGTGCCCGCGATTTATTTTTTTCTCAATGTTTTTACGAGCCTCAGGTGCGAATTTCCATGTTTTTCGGTGACAGAGAAAGTGGTGGGGCACTACCAACCCTAAGCGTGAAAATTGGCTGATGGCACGGGAAAGGGAAACTGCTGCCATGATAGACGGGCATACCCAAACTGCGACCCTGCCGGCGTTGACGGGTTGCATTTGTTACTGTGCCGCAACCGAAACACGGGCCACCTGGCACCTGGCACCTGTGCCACAGGGTACCTGCTGTATTGATTCAAATCATGGCCCGGGGCTGAAGAATCGACCTATCTTGCCAATCGAATAGAGTTGCCCGCTTCTTGCAGAATTCAAAGGAATAAACGGTGCCACACAACAATTACAAATCAACCGCCCGCGCATCACTGTTTATGCAGTCCTTGCCGGATAAACATGTGGAACCCTTGTTGTCGCATGCCTTGTTTCGCCAATACACATGCGGTGAAACGCTGTTCATTCAGGACGAAGAAGCCTCTGGTATCCACCTGGTGCTGGAAGGTTGGGCCAAGCTGTATCGCATCGCCCCGAACGGGTCCGAGGTGGTGGTCAGCTTGTTTACGCGCGGCGAAAGTTTCGGCGAAGCGATTGCCTTACGCGGCGGGCATTATCCGGTTTCCGCCGAGGCGGCGACGGATTGTACGCTGCTCATCCTGCCCGCCTCAGTTCTGGTAAGGATGATTCACGACGACCCGAACGTCGCCGTTTCCCTGCTGGCGTCGACTTTCGGGCATCTTCATTCTCTGGTGGTCGAGTTGGAACACCTCAAGGCCCAAACCGGCACCCAGCGGGTGGCTGAATTTCTGCTAGGCCTGCGTCAGTGTGATGACGATGGCTGTCGGATTGTCCTGCCATACAACAAAGTGCTTATCGCCGGTCGATTGGGTATGAAACCGGAAAGCCTTAGTCGCGCGTTCAGTCGGCTGAAACCCTATGGGGTACGTATCGAACATAATTGTGCATTCATTGCCGATGTCGCCCGATTGCAGGAATACGCCAAGATCGACCCGGCACAGGCATGGTCCAATTCCGGTTAACAGGCGGTGCGTTTCAAATGGATCAATTGAGGAAGGCCCGAAATTACCTAGGCAGCGGGCTCGCAAAACTCGCACCATAGCCTTACTGCGGCGAGTTTGATCATTGCCATAAAGTTCTGGGACGTTTTTTCGTACCGCGTCGCGATACGGCGAAATGATGCTTTCAACGGCAGCAACGTATGACGCCGAAAGGCGACGACCATCGCCTCCTCATCCACACTCAGAACCGTGGAGCTGGGTTCCGTCGGGCCGGTCTTGCGATCTTCTACTGTCTCGCGCTTGCGCCATTTGGCAACCGTTTTGACATTAATGCCAAGTTCCCGGCTCAGAGCCGCGTTCGTAGCTTGCGATCGCTGTATTGCTGCTCTGATAGCCTGCGTGGTCGTGGCGCAGCCGTGACGTATCTGCCCCATAGTGCTTCCTTCCATTCCAAAGAACAGATCGCACCATCAAACCGTGGGATCAAACACCTAGAAAGCACCGGCGATCAGGTACAATCCGATGATAAGTACCCCGAACGCTCCGATCGCCCAAACAAACCCACTCAGCCAACCGGGGGCCTGTGCCAGCCCAAGATAGCGTGACAGGATTGCCCTGGCCTTGATCAGCGCCAGACAGATGACGATTGTGCCGGTTACTCGCCGATCCCCGCCTTGCGTCGCAACAAAGGCCGCCAGCGCGGAGGCACCGCTAAGAGCAATGAGCCAAACCCAGGTAGTCAACAATGTGCGGTTCAACATGCGCCTACCCCAACAGATAAATTACCGGGAAAAGCAGTACCCAGATTAGATCGACCATATGCCAGAACGCGCCAGCCGCTTCGATATTGTCCGGATCATCACGCCAGGCGACCAATAACAACAGCACCACACCGGCCACCACATGGGCCGCATGAAAACCGGTCAGCAGGTAGTAGAACGTAAAGAACGGATGGGTGTCCCAGCCGATCCCCTCCGCCGCCTTGGCCCCGTATTCCTGCGCTTTTATCCACAGGAACACGACGCCCAGCCCCGCCGCTGCGATCAGCGCCAGACGGGCCTTGATCCGCACCCCCGTCCGGGACCAGATCAGCGCCTGCGCCGCCAGAAACCCGCTGGTGACCAACACGATGGTGTTGAGCGCGGCCCCGGTGCGGTTCAGGTGGTTTTGCGCCTCGGCGAATCCGACAGGATCGGTCAGGCGCACGCCCATGAATGCAACCAGCCCGGCCCCGAACACCGCCAGTTCGGAAATGATCAGCACCCACATCAGCAATTCACCCGGCAATTGGCCGGGCGCAGTCTGATCGCTCATGCGCCGACCAGTTGACGATAGATTTTCGGCAATGCAAAGATCAGCTTTTCCGGCTCGGGGATCAATGCAAATCCACCACGCCCGAACATGCGCGCAAACCAGCTTTTGCCGTCCTTGTCGATGGTGATGCCAAACACCGACTGACCAATCCGGCGCGCCTCGCGCACCGCCATGGCGGTGTCCTCGATGCCGTGGCGGCCTTCGTAATGGTCCAGATCGTTGGGCTTGCCGTCGGTAATGACGATCAGCAACCGACGCTTGCGCGTCTGGCTGGCCAGATCCGCCGAAACATGCCGTATCGCCGCCCCCATCCGCGTGTAGAAACCCGGTCGCAGCCCGCCAAGGCGCGCCTCGACCACCGGGCCCATCGGTTCATCGAATCCCTTGCAGCGCTGCACATAGACCCGGTGGCGTTTTAGCGAAGAAAACGCGTGAATGGCAAAATCGTCGCCCACTGCATCCAGCCCCCAGGCCAGCGCATCAAGGGCTTCGCGTTCCACGTCGATCACCGCCCGGCCCGCTACGGCACTTTCGGTGGAACGTGACACATCCAGCAGGATCGACACCGCAAGGTCGCGGGCTTCGGGGCGCGATTGTTTCCAGATCCGCTCGGTCGCCTCGCCACTTGCGGCAAGATCCACTTGTGCGCGCACCGCTGCCTCGACGTCCAATTCATCGCCGTCCAGATGCCCACGCGTCATCACCCGGCCCGGCCTCAGCGCTTCGAACTGGCGCTTGACCGCGCGGATACGCCGTGCGGCGGCCGGGTCGTGGGCAAAGCGGGTTTCGCCCGCCTCGGCCACACTGTCCAGCACACAGACATGATCGGGCAGGTAAGCCCCCGTGCGCATGTCCCATTCCGGGTACAGAATCTTGCCCGAGATCCGTTCGCGGTCCACGTCCTCGGGGGCCAGATCCAAATGCAGTTTCAGGCGTGTCGCCGGCGCTTTGGATATTTGCCCCAGGCCGATTTCTTCCTGTTCGTCAGCAGCCTTTTTGGCACTGTCCGGGTCGTCGTCATCGACCCGGCGGTTCAGGTTCAGGAACTCGGCCCAGCTTAGGATCGCCTCGAAGTTTTTCAGGATGAAACTGTCGGTACGTTCGGCCTGATCTGATTTCCGCCGCCGCGCGCGGTGGGTCTTTTTGTTGTCGGCCTCTTCTGGCGATCCATCAGTGTCGCGGCTTTCAACTTCGTGACCGGCGCTGGTCTGAAGGTCGCGCAATTCGGGCCAGAGCGGCACCGGGCGGTAGGGATGATATCCGCGTGGCGCGCTGATCCCGGCCAGATCACCACTGGTAACGGACTGCCACAAGGCGCGCGCATCTTCTGGCAGGTCGGCCCCAAGCATATGGCATAAAATCGCCTCGACACGGGCTTCGACCTTGGGAAGCTGCGGCACCTGGCGCTGATGCAGGATGGCCGAACACAACCCACCGTAAAGCCCCGCAAGACCGGGTGCTTCCGCCAACGTGTCGTCAATCATCGATCTGGCCGCGTGCAAGGCCCGCAGATCGGCACAAAGAGGGTCATCCTCGGCTATACGCCCCGGCAAATGCGCCGCCCCGGCGGCCAACCAGATATACAGCGCGCCATTGGCCTCGCGCCCCGGAAACACCGCCAACCGCGCAGGCAGGCGCAGGATTTCCCCGTCATAACTGGTACGTGGCAGCGCCTCGGCCTCGGTACCAAGGCGACGCCGCCAGCCTAACCGGTGATGCGATACCTCGTCCGGAGTGGCGTGCAGGTCTGCGGCCGGGTTGCCACCCAGTGCGCGAAAGAAAACAGCCAGCCGCCCGGCAACCTCAGAAAGGTCGACCGCGGCTCCCTCATGCGCGTCAGGCGCATCCAGACGGCTGGCAAACTTGTGCCACAGTTTCCCGATCGTTTCTTCGGGTTCCCATGGCTCAAATTCGATCTTGTCCACAACCTTGGCCTCACCCAAAAACAGCTGTGACCAGATCAAGGAGCCCGCGTTTGACATCCTCGTCATCGGTCAGGGGTTCAATCATCGCCGCGCGAATGGCACGGTCAACATTCATGCCCTGCGCGATCAGCGTGGCGGCATAAACCACCAGGCGGGTCGAAACACCCTCTTCCAGATCCTGCCCCTTGAGGCCGCGCAGCTTGCCCGCAAGGCGCACCAGCGGCTTGCAGCGTTCCTCTGACAGACCGCTTTCGGCGGCCACTACCCTTACTTCCAGATCTGGTACGGGAAAGTCGAATTCCAGCGAAACGAACCGCTGGCGGGTCGAGGGTTTCAGGGTCTTGAGGATATTCTGATAGCCGGGGTTATAGGACGCCACCAGCATGAAGCCGGGGGCCGCAACCAGTTCTTCGCCGGTGCGGTCGATCGGCAGGATGCGCCGGTCGTCGGTCAGCGGATGCAGCACCACGGTCACGTCCTTGCGCGCCTCGACCACTTCGTCGAGGTAACAGATCGCGCCCTCGCGCACCGCGCGGGTCAGCGGCCCGTCGACCCAAATTGTTTCGCCCCCTTTGAGAAGGTAACGCCCGATCAGGTCCGACGCCGCCAGATCGTCATGGCAGGCCACGGTATAGAGCTTGCGGCCCAACCGTTCGGCCATATGCGCGACAAACCGCGTCTTGCCACAGCCTGTCGGCCCTTTGAGAAGCATTGGCAGGTTGTTTTCATAAGCGGCGGTAAAGATTTCCACCTCGTCGCCCTGCGCGAGGTAAAAGGGGGCGGATGCCGCCCCCTTGGTTCGTGTCATTGATCCGTCCACGTTGCTCACTCCGCTGGACTTTGCGCAACTCCGGCATCGATGATCTCTTTGCGCGGTACTGCCAGCGAATAGATGAACAACAGTACGCCGATCACCACTACGCCCCCGGCCCCAAAGCGCATCCAGAAGAACAGCGCCAGTTGGTCCTGAACGTCCATGAAGTATTCGCCATTGACCCGCTGCAAGTGGGTCTGGATGGTTCCGGCGAATGTCAGCACGAAGGTCATGAACACCATACCGCTGCTCATCAGCCAGAAACTGACCATATTGAGCACTTGGTTATACGGATCACGTCCGCGCAGAATTGGCATCGCGTAGGTGAAGATTGCCAGGTTCAGACAGACATAGGCACCGTAGAAGGCCAGGTGGCCATGTGCCGCCGTGATCTGGGTGCCGTGTGAATAGTAGTTCACCGCATGCAGCGTGTGCATGAAGCCCCACACGCCAGCCCCAAAGAACGCCAGAACAGCACAGCCAAGCGACCACAATAGTGCAGCCTTGTTGGGATGATCCCGGCGGCCTTTCCAGACCATGACGAAAGCAAACGACATCATGGCAAAGAACGGTACCACTTCCAAAGCCGAGAAGATCGAGCCGATCCACTGCCAGTAACCGGGTGTTCCGATCCAGAAATAGTGGTGCCCGGTTCCCAGGATACCCGAGAACAGCGCGGTGGCGACGATGACATAAAGCCACTTCTCGACAATCTCACGATCCACGCCGGTCAGTTTCAGCATCAGGTAGGCCAGAATGGACGCCATGATCAGCTCCCACACACCTTCGACCCACATGTGGATCACGAACCACCAGTACATCTTGTCCAGCGCCAGGTTATCCGGGTTGACGAAGGCGAAAAGGAACAACAACGCCAGCCCCCAGAGGCCCAGCAGAAGGATGTTCGTAATCGCGGTTTTCTTGCCCTTCAGCACCGTCATGGTGACGTTGAACAGGAACATCAGTGCGGCAACGACAATGCCGACCTTGACCCATACGGGTTGCTCAAGAAACTCGCGCCCCTCTTTGCCCAGCAGCCAGTTACCCTCGAACAGGTTGAAGGTATAGGTGACAACCACACCCAGCGTGCCGACCACCAGAATGGCCAGTTGCAGATAGGCGATCATCGGCGAATGTATTTCGCGTTCGGCCTCTTCCGGGATCAGGTAATAGGCCGCGCCGAAAAAGCCCAGCAGCAGCCAGACGACCAACGAATTGGTGTGCAACATGCGGACGATGTTGAACGGCAGCAACTCTGACAAGGTGTTTGGCATCACATAAATCCAGCCAGCCAGAAGGCCGCCTAGAACTTGGATGGCGAACAGCCCCATAGCCACCGAAAAGTAGGCCAGGGCAATCTTTTGCGATTGGTATTTCATTGGGTAAACCTCCTCAGCCCGCGTCGTTCGGGGGCCAGCCCTGAGTGTCGATAGTGTTGGTCCAGATCAGAAAATCGGACAGATTGCGGATTTCCTCGTCGGTCAGATTGAAGTTCGGCATCTGACGCCGCCCCTCGATGCCCGATGGCTGGCTTTCCATCCAGGCCTTGAGCGTTTCGAACGAATCTTCCGGATCGTCGATTACCCCCCAACGGGTCATCACATTGCCCAATTCGGGGGCGAAATAGGCACCTTCTCCCAGAATTGTGTGGCAGTTGATGCAGGCGTGTTTCTCCCAGAGATGTTTGCCTGCAGTCACACTCTCGGTCAGCGTTTCCGCATTGGTCGAGGTGGTGACGATATAGCGATGGGAATGGATCGTAAGCCCCACAAAGATGAGGATAAAGAATAGTGACCCGCCATAAAATATGTTACGGGCCATCGATTTAGTCATGACTTCGCGCATCGCACTCTCCTTTTGCGCCGCGTTGATGGTGAGTCCTCAATAATGACACCAAACCAACGCGCCTTAACCAAAGTCAAGCGAGGCGCATTGGTCGCGTGTGCCTGCGACCTGATGACGCTTTCGCCAAAATGCCTTGCCGAATGTTGACTTTGGTCAAGGATCGTCCAGCCCAGAAGAATATGGGTTTTTCACCTCACCATGCAAAATTTTACCTCACCACGCAAAAGGAGAGTGATAATGTCACTTGATATGAGTAGCAAAAAGGCAGGGCGGATATTCAGTGCCGGTTTTGCCATGGCATTGGGGTGGGCCGCGCTGCCTGCTTTTGCCGAACAGCCAACCATGAGCGATGAAGCCTTTGATGCCTCAAAGCAATTGTACTTTGAACAATGCGCCGGTTGCCACGGCGTGCTTCGCAAAGGGTCGACAGGTGTTAATCTGGAGCCGCACTGGAAGAAGACCGCTGCCGATGGCACGGTGACCGAAGGTGGCACGCTGAAGCTGGGCCAGAATCGGCTTGAAAAGCTAATCAGCTATGGCACCGAAGGCGGCATGAACAACTTTGACGGTATCCTGACCAAGGAGCAGATCACCGATCTTGCGACCTACATCATGATGGATCCTCCTCAGCCGCCGGAAATGTCGCTGGCACAGATGATGGAAACCCGTAAGATTTATGTCGAGGAAAAAGATTATCCGACCGAGCCGCTGCATGGCCGGAACTGGGAGAACTTCTTTGTCGTCATCGAACGTGACGCGGGCAAGGTTGCCATCATCGACGGTGATACCAAGGAGGTGCTGGTGCATATTCCGACCGGTTTTGCCGTGCACGTTCTGAAAGCGTCCGAGCACCACGAACTGAACGAGCCGGAAAATCCGGGCCGGTTCTGGTACACAATGGGCCGCGATGGCAAGATGACCAAGATCGACCTTTGGCAGACGCCGGACAAGATGTTGGTTTCCGAAGTCAAGATTGCCTATGACGCACGTGATGTGGCCGTTTCCGGCGACGGCAAGTATGTGATTGGTGGTGGATACTGGCCGCCGCATTTCGTCATTGTCGACGGGCGGACCATGGAGCCGAAGAAGGTCGTTTCCACCCGCGGTGTAAACGTAGACGGTGTCTATGTGGAAGAGGCCCGTGTGGCCGCAATCTATACCACTCCAAAAGAGCACACATGGCTGGTTGCGGTCAAGGAACTGGGACAGATGTGGCAGGTCGATTATTCCGATCTGGATAATCTGCGGATCGACAAGATCGACGCGGCGAAATACCTGCATGACGGGTTCTTTGATCCGACAGGCCGCTATTTCCAGATCGCTGCGAACGCCTCTAACAAGATGGTGGTGATCGACAGCCAAGAGCGCAAGCTTGAAGCGATGATCGACATGGGCAGCAAACCGCACCCCGGTCCCGGTGCCAACTGGAACGACCCGAAATGTGGCCCGGTTGCCGGCACCACACACCTTGGTGAAGGGTCCGTGACGGTCTGGGGCAACGACCCCGCAGGCCATCCCGACAACGCTTGGAAGATTTGTTATGTGGTGGAAACCGACGGGCCCGGTCTGTTCATTCGGACCCATCCCACCAGCAAATATGTCTGGGCCGACCAGACGCTGCATCCTGATCCCGAAGTTCAGCAGGCGATTCAGGTGATTTCCAAGGAAACCGGTGAGATCGTCAAGACCATCACCGTGACCGAGGAAGAAGGCAGTGTTGCGGTACATTTCGAGTTCAACGCAGATGGCAGCGAAGTCTGGGTATCGAAATGGAACCGGTCTGACAGCCTGAACCCCAATGGCGAAATGGTGATTTACGACGCCGAAACGCTTGAGGAAAAAGCCCGGATCAAGGGGTTGTTCGCGCCGACTGGCAAGTTCAATGTCTACAACCGGTCCAACCACGTCACCTGATGTGAGCTGAAACCTACCCGGAGGGCGCGCCTTGTGCCCGCCCTCCATTTCCATAGCAAACCCAAAGGCTGCTGATGCAATGGCCAGGGGGAAGCCTGTAATCCGAAGTCCGGTTTTCCTTGCCCCCTGCCCTTTGCACCCACCAATTCGCCACTCATGGGGTTGCGTCAGAAATAACCAAACACAGGAAGCCGCAAAATGTCACAAAGCAGTGAGGAACCATCCAAACGGCCACTCTGGAAACGCTATTTTCTATGGGGCGTGCCGATTGCAGGACTCGCCGGGGCGTTTGTCGCTGGAATCATCTTCTGGGGCGGTTTCAACACCGCGATGGAAGCGACCAACACCCTGCCCTTCTGTATTTCCTGCCACGAGATGCGCGAAAACGTCTATGAGGAATACCGCGGCACCATCCACGACAAGAACCGTACCGGGGTCAGCGCCAAATGTTCCGATTGCCACGTGCCGGACCCGTGGATTCACAAGATGGTGCGCAAGGTAAAAGCCTCGCGCGAGTTGTTCAGCAAGGCGATGGGAACGATCGACACCCCCGAGAAGTTTGAGGAAAACCGATTGCGTCTGGCCACGCGGGTCTGGGAATCGATGAAAGCAACCGATTCACGCGAATGCCGCAACTGCCACACGCTGGAAGCGATGTCGCCCCAGTTTCAAGTACCGCGCGCGCGCAAACAACACCTGACGGCGATGGAAACAGGTCAGACCTGTATCGATTGCCACAAGGGCATCGCCCATAACGAGGCCCGCCACTTGTTGTCGTACGAGGATCTGGAAAGGCTCGAAGCGCCCAACCCGGATCATATCCGCGAAGTGCCGGCGTTGTTCCTTGAAAGCCTGGCCTATATCGAAAGGATCGAGGCCGAAGAAGCCGTCAAGGCAGCCGCAGCTGAAAAGGCCGCAGCAGCAGAGATCGATGCCCGTGTTGCCTCGGCTGTCGAGGCCGCGATTGCCGAAGAACAGGCCAAGGCCGCACAAACCGCGTCTGGTGAAGAGGCCAGTGCCGCGCCAGCAGCCGAAGGTGACAGCGTTGCTGCCAATGTCGATTGGGGCATAGTGCCAGCCAGTGACCTGACGCTGTTCTATCCCGGTCAGGCAACTTTTGAATGGGTGCAGAACGGCAAATTCCACAACGGCGCACGTCCGCTGACCAAAGGTGGCGAGCCGTGTTCATCCTGTCATGCGGCCGAACTTGAGACCATCGGCAACAAGATCGTTCAGGGCGGTGAACTGGAACCGACCCCGATTCCCGGCAAGCGTGGCACCATCAGGGTCACCGCGCAGGCCGCCCATGATGACGACAACCTTTATGTGCGCCTGCAATGGCCAGATGCCGGTCACAACCCGGCCCCGTTTGCCGAAGGCGGCAAGATGGACCCTGACAACCAGATCAAGGTCGCCATGATGATCGTCGGCACCGGGGTTGAACTGGGCGAGCCGGCGGGCTGCTGGGCAAGCTGTCATGCTGACAACACCAACATGCCCTTTGCGCCGGACGCCGAGGCGATTGCCGCCAGTGGCGACATTGCCGGTCGGTTGATGGTCACGGATCCGGGCACGGGCACGATCCAGAAATACCTTACCGAGTCGCGGACCGAGGTCGAGGTCAAGGGACGCCGGGGCAAACCGCTGGGCGGCTGGGATAATCTGGCAGACGAAGCCGATATCGCCCAGTATCTTGAGGATGGCACATTCCTTGATCTGATGCGGGTCTATGCCGATGGCAGCGCCACTAACGGCTATTTGCTGGACCGGCGCGTAGAGAACGACGGCGAAATTGTCGCGCAAGCCTCGCTGGACGGTGCCACCTGGACTGTGGTGTTCGCCCGCCCGCTGAATTCGGGCGCTGTGGGTGATGTGGCAATCGAGCCGGGCAAAACATATACGTTCGGCATCGCCATTCACGATGATTTCACGGCGAACCGGTTCCATCACGTGACACTCGACAGCACACTCGCGCTTGACGATGACTCGGTGACTTTGAACGTGGTCAAGCAATAGATCCTGACGGCGACCGGTGTTGCGGTTGCCGTCACCCACGCCAATGCCAAGGAGGGCTTTACTGTGCGTATTCTGCGACTCGGATTTGCCGCCCTGCCCGCACAGGCCGCCGTTCTGGTGACACTGTTAAGCATCAACTTTACGGTAGCTCTGGCCGCCGCCGGGGATGATGCGGCCCTGTGTCTTGAGGCCGAGGAGCGTTATGTCGATCTGTTTGACAAACCTTCGGTTGAAGAAGACGGCGTAACCGTTGTCCTCATGTATAAATACCGGTTCTGTCCGGCCGCGATTACCGTAAAGCCCTTTACCACGGTGCGCTGGGTCAATGTCGACAAACGCACCAGCCATTCGGTGCTGGTGCCCGATACCGGCGAGCCGGAATCGGATCGCGCTTTTCCTGAAGAAATCATCGAAATGACGTTCCTGACCGCTGGCGATTACAAATACCTGTGTGGTCCCCACTGGGAGACCCACGAGATGATCGGCATGGTCACGGTCGCCGAGTAATGCTGAAACAAAGTGGCGGGCAACGCGGAAGGACGCGATATCCATGACCGATACTTGTCTTTGGTCAAGGAATTTCCCAGCCGGTTCAGCAACATTAACCCTGAGTGCCGTAAAACCGGAGTTGCCAGCCATGTGCCCGCCAACCTCTCGTCCGAACCTGACGCTGCCTTGGCCGGAAATGATTTCCGAAATTGACAGTTTGCCGCTGAAAACCCGTTCTGGTCAGGCCGGTCGGGTTTTTCTGATCGGCACCGGGCCGGGCGATCCGGACTATCTGACAGTGCGCGCCCTGCGGCTGATCCAGAATGCCGGGGTGGTGGTGTATGATCGGCTGGTGTCCGACGAAATCATGGCACTGGTCCCGCCCAATGCACAATGTTTCGACGTGGGCAAGGCCCCCAAATGCCACAAGCTTTCGCAGGATGGCATTAACAAGCTGTTGGTAGATCTTGCGCGCGCGGGGCATCAGGTTGCCCGGCTTAAAGGCGGCGACCCTTTGATATTCGGGCGCGGCAGCGAAGAAGCCGAAGTGCTCCGGCAGGCAGGGGTTGAAACCACCTATGTACCCGGCATTACCGCCGCGCAGGGCATGGCAGCCTCAACTGGTGTACCGCTGACCCACCGTGGGTTGGCCAGTGGTGTGCGTTATGTCACCGGACATCGTGCCCGCGATGCGGAGCTTGACCTAGATTGGGCCAGCCTGGCCAGTCTGGACACCACGCTTGTCGTCTATATGGGAGCGTCCAACATCGCCGATATTGCCAGCAAACTGGTTGCTGCGGGCATGCCGGGAAGCGTTCCGGTCATGGCGGTTTCCTCGGCCACCACACCACGCGAAACGCGGCTGGTTTCCACTTTGTCGGGCATCGGCGATGCGGTGGCGTTGGCAGACCCTGCGGCCCCGGTCCTGTTTATCATCGGCCGGGTCGTGACGCTTTACCAGGGCGACGAGGCAAGCCTGGTCAGCCAGACAACCGACTATGCCAGAGGGATGGCGGTCAATGCGTAGCTTTGTTGTCCTTCTGCTGTTGGCAAACCCGGCGACAGGCGGGGAAATCCCGGCGGGGCGCGCCGCCGAACTGGAACATCTGGTGTTGCATGACTGCGGGTCGTGCCACGGGATGACAAAAAAAGGTGGTCTGGGAAGTCCGCTGACGCGCGGTGCCATTGCTCATTATGACCCAGAAACCCTGTCCGGTGTGATCCTTGACGGCGTGCCCGGCACCGCAATGCCCCCCTGGCGACTGCTGTTGTCCGAAAACGACGCCATGTGGATCGCCCGGTATCTTCTGAAAGGTGACGCGCCATGAAATCACATATTCTTGGCCTACTGGCCACACTGGCCTTAGGTGTCACAACCGCCCTGACCTTTCCCTCAGGCGCGCGCGGCGAAGCGACGGCAACCGGCGATCTGGGGTTAGTGGTTGAACGCGCCAGCGGCTCGCTTTTGTTGGTGGACCAGTCCGAACGCGCCGTGTTGGCGCGGATCGAGGGGTTGGGCGATCTTTCCCACACTTCACTGGTCTATTCGCCCGATCAGCGCTTTGCCTATGTGTTTGGCCGCGATGGTGGGTTGACCAAGGTCGATATCGTTACCCGGCGGATCGCCAAACGGGTGGTGCAGGCAGGCAATTCCATCGGCGGGGCAATTTCCGATGACGGCAAGCTGGTTGCGGTTTCGAATTATGAACCGGGTGGGGTGAAAATCTTTGATGCCGATACACTGGACCTGGTGGCCGATATTCCCACCGGATCGAAAACCATCGGTCTTGTGGATGCGCCGGGCCGTCGCTTCGTGTTCTCGATGTGGGATACCGGCGAAACCTGGATTGCCGACATGTCCGGCACCGGATCTGGCGCGAAACCGGTCATCACCCGGATCACCGGCATGGGATCCAACCCCTATGACGCGCTAATCACCGGCAATGGGCGCACTTATGTTGTGGGGTTGTTCGGCGAGGACGGGATGCGGGCGCTGGACTTGTGGGCCGATGCGCCCGAACCGACTGATGTGCTGCCCGGATATGGCCGTGGACAAGAGGAAATGCCAGTCTACAAGATGCCCCATCTGGAAGGCTGGGCATTGGCAGGCGACGAATTTGTGCTGCCGGCGGTGCGTCATCACCAAGTGCTGTGGGTCGATGCGCGCGATTTCCACGAGACCGGACGCACCGCCACCCACGGCCAGCCGGTGTTTGCCATCGCCCGTCCCGACGGGCGCCAGGTCTGGGTCAATTTCGCCCACCCGCTGAACGACACCATTCAGGTGGTGGATACGTTAAGCAAACAGGTGATCCACGAATTCAAACCTGGCCCGGCAGCATTGCACATGGAATTCACACCGCGCGGTCACGAGGTTTGGATTTCGGTGCGCGATGCCAACAAGGTGATGATCTATGACACCCATACGTTTGAAAAACTGGGCGAAATAGACGCGGCCAGCCCATCTGGCATTTTTTTTACTGCGCGTGCGCACAAGACGGGGCTTTAGGACCATGAGTTTCATCGCCGATCCAATCGACTGCCGTGTGCTGGATGACTGGCAAAGGGATTTTCCGATCACCCAGCGCCCGTTCGCGGCAATTTCAGCCTCGCTTGGCATTGACGAGGCGGATTTGCTGAACCGTCTGACCCAGATGAAGGCGTCAGGGCGCATTTCCCGTGTTGGCGCCACCTGCGCGCCCAACACGATTTCAGCCAGTACACTGGCCGCAATGGTCGCGACACCGCAAAATCTGGACCGGGTGGTGGCAATCATCAACGCCGAAGCGGGCGTCAACCATTCCTATCTGCGCGAAGACAAATGGAACCTGTGGTTTGTGGCCACCGGGCCGGATCGTGCCCATGTCAACGCAACGTTGGCGCGCATATCGCAGCGAACGGGACTGGAAGTGCTGAACCTGCCGTTGGTGCGTCCGTTCAACATCGACCTTGGGTTTCGGTTGAGCAAAAATGACGGGTCAACCCAGCGGTCCCCGGTACCGCCCTGCAAGGCCGACCTTACAATCATGCGGGCAGGTGACGCTGACATTCTGCAGTTTCTGAGCACAGGAATGGCGATTGTCGCAAACCCTTATGCCGAAATGGCAAATGCCCTGAACCGCCCCGAAGCAATAATCCTCGACCGGATCAAGGCGTTGCAAAAGGCGCGTTTCATTTCGCGATTGGGTATCATCGTGCGCCATCGCGCGCTGGGGTGGACATCCAACGCAATGATCGTCTGGGATGTGGCTTCGGATGTCATTACCGGGGTCGGGCCACGTCTTGCGGCCTTGCCCGGTGTGACGCTATGTTACGAGCGCCGCCCGGTGGCTGACAAGTGGCCGTACCGGTTGTACAACATGATTCACGCCAGGTCCCGCGCCGAGGCGTATAAAACGCTTGAGGCAGCGCGTGCCTTGCCCGAATTGGCCGATGCGACCCACAGGGTGCTGTTTTCCACACATTGTTTCAAGCAAACCGGTGCGATGATCGCTACCAAACCCGGAGTCTCTGCATGACACCTTTGGATGATATCGACCGTGATGTCCTGAACGCCATTCAGGATGACCTGCCGTTGTCGCACCGCCCGTTCGCTGAGGTTGCGGCAAGGATTGGCCTAGACGAACAGGAACTGCTGGCCCGGATAACACGATTGAAGGACCAAGGGGTGCTGACCCGCTTTGGGCCGTTCTTTGACGCCGCCGCAATGGGGGGTGCATTTTGTCTGTGCGCAATGGCGGTGCCTGAGGACGCGTTCGAAATGGTCACCGAACTGGTAAATGCCCACGACGAGGTGGCGCATAATTATCAACGCGCACATGTGCTGAACATGTGGTTCGTATTGGCAACGGAAACGCCCGAAGGCATCGACCGGGCGGCCGATGCGATCGAAGCGGAAACCGGGCTTGCGGTGCGGCGGTTTCCGAAACTCCAGGAATTCTTTGTCGGATTCCGGGTGGCCGCATGACGCTTGGTACAACAGATCGCGAAATCATCCGGGCGTTGCAGGGTGGTCTGCCACTGGTGCCCGCGCCGTACAAAGCCGTGGCTGAAACGCTTGGCTTATCCGAGGCGCGGCTGGTGCAGCGGCTGGCAGCCATGAAAGAGACTGGCGTGATCCGTCGGATCGCGGCTGCCCCCAACCATTACCGGCTGGGCATGATCGAAAACGGCATGACCGTCTGGGATGTCGAGGACGACCGGATTGCCGAACTTGGCGCGCAGATCGGCGCATTGTCCTTTGTCACCCATTGTTACGAGCGGCCCCGCGCCCCGCCCGACTGGCCCTTTAACCTGTTTGCCATGGTGCACGGATCGGACAAGAACGAAATCGCGGCCAAGCGCGCCGAAATCAGAACCATATTGGGTGCGGCCAGCCGCGCCGACGACATGCTGGTTTCGACCCGCATTCTGAAGAAAACCGGGCTGCGGCTTGGGCAAAAGAGGTAATTCCATGTTTCGTCTGACAGAATACATGCATCAATTGGTCAACCCGACGCCGGTGCGTGCGCGTCGCGGATCAGGCACGGTCAAGCCGGTGGTGATCTGGAACCTGACCCGTCGCTGCAACCTGAAATGCCGCCATTGTTACACCGTGTCGGCCGATGTCGATTTCCCCGGCGAACTGAGCCCGGAACAGGCGATGGAAACCCTTGAGGACCTGGGCCGTTTTCGCATTCCGGCGCTGATCCTGTCGGGCGGAGAGCCACTGGATCGCAAGGATATGTTCGAAATCGCCACCCGTGCGCGCAAACTGGTGCGGATGCTGGCACTGTCGACCAACGGCACAAAAATCCACGGCGAAGTGGCCGACCGCGTGGCCGAGATAGGGTTTGACTATGTGGGTATTTCGATCGACGGCATTGGGGAAACAAACGATTGGTTCCGCGGTGTCGACGGGGCATTTTCCGACGCGCTGCGTGGGGTGCGCGAATGCAAGAAGCGCGGTATCCGGGTGGGGCTTCGCTTCACCCTGACCGAGGCCAACCACCAGCACCTGCCCGAAATCATCAAGCTGTGCGACGATGAGGGCGTGGACAAGTTTTATCTGTCGCATCTGGTTTACGCCGGACGCGGCGACAAGAACCGCGGCGAGGACGCCGCGCATATTCGCACCCGCAAGGCATTGGACCTGTTGATTGAACGCGCCTGGACAGCAGCGTCTGGTGGGGCTTATCTGGATATCGTCACCGGCAACAACGACGCCGATGCGGGATATTTCCTGCGATGGGTTGCCGACAATTTCAGCGCCGATCAGGTCGCGCATGTGCGCGAACATCTGGTCGCGTGGGGCGGCAATTCATCGGGGTTAGGGGTGGCGAATATCGACAATCTTGGCCGGGTTCATCCCGACACTTACTGGTCGGGTTACACAATCGGCAACGTCAAGACACAGCCATTCTCGCAACTCTGGACCGGCGGCGACAAGATGCTGGACCTGCTGCGCACCCGCCCGCGTCCGCTTAAGGGGCGGTGTGCGGTTTGCACACTGCGCGATGTCTGTGGAGGCAACACCCGCATCCGTGCCTTGCAATTGACCGGCGATCCGTGGGCCGAAGATCCTGCCTGCTATCTTTCCAACGCAGAAATTGGCGTCGAAGATGCCGAACGCCTGACAGTCACGCCATTCCGGGGGAAAAGCCATGATCCGGCACATCGGTTTTATTGATTTGGGGGGCCTCTGGTTTTCTGGCAAGGTCAATATTTTGGGTCGGGTTCTGGGAACCGCAATTGCCGCGACTTTCTGGATGCAGATCCCCGCGAAAGCAGGGCCTGCGGAAGATTACACCGAGCATTGCGCCGAGTGTCATGGTCCCGGCAGGCTGGGCGCGCAAGGGCCGGCGATGATCCCGGAAACCTTAAAACGGATGCGCGGACCTAATCTAGCGGAAGTGATCCGTGCTGGGCGCACCGCAACACAGATGCCCGGTTATGGCGATGTTCTGGACGAGGCACGGATTGCGGCGCTGGTCACGTTCCTGAAAACACCGCTGGCCGTGGTGCCGGACTGGGGCAAAGCGGAAATCACCGCAAGCCGGGTGATGGATGCCGATTACCACGCAGTCGAGGCACCGGCCTGGGACGCGGATCCGATGAACATTACCTTGGTGGTCGAAACCGGAGATCATCACGTCAGTGTGCTGGATGGCGACACATTTGATGTGCTCGACCGGTTCGCGACGCCCTTTGCAGTGCATGGCGGCCCAAAGTTCAGCCCTGACGGGCGCTATGTATTCATCATGTCACGCGACGGCTGGGTGCAGAAATACGATATCTGGGCATTGCAGCAGGTTGGGCGCGTGCGCGCCGGTATCAACAGCCGCAACATCGCCATGAGCCGCGACGGCAAGTGGTTGGCCGTGGCCAATTACCTGCCCAACTCATTGACCATCCTGTCGACCGGCGACCTGACCGTTGCCAAGGTATTTGAAATCAAGGGCAAGGACGGCACCCCTAGTCGGGTTTCAGCAGTCTATCAGGCACCGCCGCGCGAAAGCTTTGTTCTGGCTCTCAAGGATGTGCCCGAAATATGGGAAGTGTTTTATGGGGCCAACCCACCCTATCAGGGTTTCGTGCATGACCATCGCATTGAAGGCCCGCCCGAGATAGACAATCCGTTCCCGGTACGGCGCATCAGCGTTCCCGACATTCTGGACGATTTCTTTTTCGATCAGTCATATGAATACATCATGGGGGCCTCGCGCGCCAATGACGGCGGTCAGGTGATTGACCTGGTGATCGGCCAGAAAATTGCCGATCTTGATCTGCCGGGCATGCCGCATCTTGGCTCTGGCATCACCTGGAAATACGGCGATACCACCGTTATGGCGACGCCACACCTTAAGGATGGCGTGGTGTCGGTCATCGACATGACGACCTGGCAGACCGTCAAGCGGATCAGGACCGATGGTCCGGGGTTCTTCATGCGCAGCCACGAAAACACGCCCTATGCGTGGGTGGACGTGTTTTTTGGCCCCAACAAGGACAAGATGCATGTGATCGACAAGCAAACCATGAAAATCGTCAGAACGCTTGACCCGGAACCGGGCAAGACCGTTGCCCATGTGGAATTCACCCGCGATGGTAAATACGCACTGGTATCCATCTGGGAAGATGATGGTGCGGTGATCGTTTATAACGCCCAAACACTGGAAGAAGTGAAACGCCTGCCAATGCGCAAGCCCTCGGGAAAATACAATGTCTGGAACAAGATCACTTTTTCTGAAGGCACAAGCCACTGAGGCGACAATGCCCCATGCCCTGATCGTTGCGCACGGACAGCCCTCGGATCCGAACCCGCCCGAGGTGACATTGGCGCGGTTGCCCGAACAGGTAATGGTCTATCCGTTTTTCATGTCCAACGGCTGGTTCGTGCGCCAGGCACTGCCGGAACGGTTGGCAGGCACAGGCCCGGTGACCCTGGTATCGCCTTTCGGCCTTGACCGGCGATTGCCTGAACTGGCGGTCGGGATGATCCGGCGCGCGATGGCCGTCATGGGCCTACCGGCGGAATCTCCGCACGTCCTATTGTCTGCAAAGTCCTGGGCCGCGCGGGCGCTGAAAAACGCGGCAATACGAAAGGCCGTAGCATGAACGATATGGATCAACAAAGCCGGTGGCCAGTCTGGAAACTGGCGATACTCTTGTATCCTTTTGCGGCCGGGGCCGTGGCGATAAATCTGTTCATGCTGGGGTTGATTGGCCCCTGGTTGGGCCTGGCAACGATCTCGCCGTGGGACACGCTTTTGATCTCGGCCCCTCTTGGGGTTCCGGCCGCATGGCTGGCTGGCCGCTGGGTGCGCGCGCTTATGGACGAGGCCGACGGGTAAGACCGGGTGATAGGTGAACGCCGCACGTTATGCAGTCATATTATTCAACCGTCAGGTCTGTTTTTGCGATTACCCGACGATCCTGATTGATTACATAGCGGAGTTCATACGCGCCTGCCGCTTCGGGCACTTTCAGGGTCACCGGCGACCCGTTGCGCGCACCCAGCGGGCAGCCGTTTCATCTGCCGGGTGAAGCTGTCGAGAGCTGCCTCGGCCCCGTTGCCATCCATTTTGCATAGAACAACAAAGCGGGTTTTGCGCTCAACCAGCGTGCCTACTGATGAGCGGTTGAACGCGCCCTTAATCAAATCCCCTTCCCAGTGGCCGGGTACGATCCGCGCCTCAATCTCCTCCGGACGGTGGATAATTCTCAATGATTCCGGGACTATGGAACTGCCTGCGAGGGTAGCTCGCCACCGTCCCCGAGACGGTTTCCCTTGTCGTAGCGCCTCGATCATCGCGGCCTTCAACCCGCCACGCGACTGCGCATAGATCGCGGTATAGATCGTCTCGTGGCTGACGCAGCGATCGGGATCATTGGGATGCATAGCCCTGAGCTTGGCCGCGATCTGTTCCGGAGACCAGTGCAAATGAACCAGCTTGCTATGGACCCAAGTATGCAGCGCGCTGCCTTCGACCAACCTGCGGGGTTTGCGACTTCGCAGGCGGCAGGCGTCATAGCTTCGACGTCCCGCCTCTGGGCTGTAGCGGCCATCAATCCCTCGGCCACGGGCGATTTCCCGCCCTACAGAACTTGGCGATCGCCCCAGAAGCGATCCAATCGCCCGCAGGCTGGCCCCCACCGGTTTTCGGCAAAGATCACGCCACGTTCCTCGCTATTGAGGTGTTTGTATTGTCTGTCCATCGCAACATCCTATGCCCTCTGGGCTGTGGGTGTTGCACTTAAATCTTGAGTCTAAGCAGACCTAGCCGCTTTAGATCAACAACTCCGTTGAGTCATCAGGTTTTCTCTCACGCCTCCGCTAAATGTAAGACGCTTGGTACATTGCCAGAATGAAAAAAGAATAAGGCTTGGCCAAGATAGATACTTTAAGGCCGGGTTTCGATCGCAAAGACCATCGTAACCGAGGCGCTGACGCTGACCTCTCCGGCGGCGATCGGCACGCCACCCCCGCGGGTCGCCGACATTTGCAGCATTTGCGGACGCGCACCGCCGTTTTCAGACATGCTCAGCACCGCGCCAAGCGACACATTGGCCGCTTGGGTCAACAGTTGCGCCTTGGCCATTGCGTCTGCCACGGCGTGTTGACGGGCCATGTTCATCAACGGGTCAGGGTCTTGAACCGAAAACTGCAAGCCATTGAAATTATTTCCACCTTCGTCGACGATTGCATCCAGAACCTGGCCAAGGCTGGCCAGGTCACGCAACCGCACATGCACAGAGTTGCTGGCGGTAAACCCAGTCTCGCCAGCCTTTAAAGAGCTGCCACCAGACCGGTTCGGGGTCAACGACAGGCTGCTGGTCTGCATGTCGCGGGATGCGACGCCAAAGTCCGCCAGCCGTTGCAGCACCTTGGCCGTCGCCTTTGATGTGGCGTCCAAAGCGCTGCGGGCGGTTTTTGCCTTGTGGGTGACGCCAAGAGTAATGGTCGCCATGTCCGGGTCCGCCGCCACCTGACCTTCGCCTGTCACGCTGATCTGGCGTTGAATTTCCTCGGCCCCTGCCGGGCCGCCAACAAACAGGGCCGCAACCAGTGCAACAGCCAGTAGCGGGTTGAATTTTGTGGGAAAAGCTTTGATCAATGTCTCTCTCCTTCTGGATTGGCGCTATTATGGTGCTATCTTGTCGAATACCGCAAGGAATTCATGCCTGTTTACCTTTTCCTCGGGCTTCAGGTGGATTAACATTGGCGCAACGATACCGGGCGATGACCTGTGATGATTGTGGCCACCGGCGGATTCGGCTGACCAAAACGACGAGAATGGATATAACGGCAAAATGATACCGGGATTTGCACTTTCCCTATCGTTTGAAGGGATTTCCCTGCTGCAAAAGGCGGCTGGTGGCTGGCGTTTGGTTGGCGACGTCACCGTGGATTCGGCCGACTTGACCGGCGACCTTGCGGCGCTTCGTGACAAGGGCACCAGACTGGCCGCCGCACTGGCAGACGGGAAATTACGCTGCAAGGTGATCATCCCCAACGATCAGGTCCGCTATGTCAGCGTGGCAACCGGCAATTTCGAAGGGGCAGCACTGGATGCAATGGTGCGCAACGCACTGGACGGGGCGACGCCTTATCCGGTGGAAGAGCTGAAGTTCGATACATCTGTTGACGGTGAAACGACGTATATCGCGGCAGTGGTTGGCGACACATTGGCCGAGGCCGAGAGTTTCGCTATCGAACACGGGTTCAACCCGGTGTGTATTGTCGCCGCCCCCGGCGATAACCCCTTTCTGGGAGAACCGTTTTTCGGCCCCACAGCGTATGCTGCCGGTTTGGCCGACGTGGATCAGGTGGACTCTGACGGCATTGCCGTTGTGGTGATTGGCGCAGTTGATGAGCCGGTGAGTGGGCTAGTTGAAATACCCGAGGCCGTTTCTGAGCCAGAACCAGAAATGACCGGATTTTCCAGCAGACGGGCAAAGGCAACACCCGACGATACACCCGATCCCGAACCGGTTGTTTTCAGGTCTGCCAAAGCCAAGGCGAAGGCCAACGAAGACGCCCAACTATCTGAACAACCCCAGCCTGAACCAATCTCGGTGACCGCACCGACGTTAGAGGTGCCAGACCCCGATCAAACTGGCCCCGATCAAACAGACTCAGGTGCGCAGGACACGGTCGAACCGTCTGGCATCAGTGGTTTTCTAAGTCGGCGCAAGCGGGCCAAACGGGTCGAACCGGCCTTGCAGGCCAGCGCAACACCTGTGACTGAACTGGCCTCAACCGCACCTCGGATTTCGGCCCCTCTCCCTATTTCAAATTCCGGAACCAGCCCTACCTTGACGGCAGTTTCCCGACCAACCGACAGCGCCTTTGTCGCCGCCAACCCCGCCAGTCCACGCGAGGAAGAAGCGGCGCGGATGACAGTTTTTGGTGCGCGTGGTCAGGCCGAAGTCAGAGGCAAGCCGCGCCATCTGGGATTGATGCTTTCGGCGGCCCTGTTGTTGTTTCTGGCGGCTGTGGCGGCCTGGGCCTCGATATTTCTTGAGGACGGCGTGGCCGAATTGTTCCGCAGCGCGCCGACCCGGGTTGAACTGGCTGCCGTTCCGGACACACCTGCAATCGGCGTCAAGGCCGAGGACCCTACAACCCCGGCATTGCCCGATGACACCGCGTCAGCGCCGGTTGCAAGCGATCCACCCGCCGCAACATCCACCGAACTGGACGCGTTGCCGCAAACGGATATTGAAATTGCCTCCCTGCCCGCCCCACGCCGCCTGACAGCACCAGCCCAACCATCACAGCCGGTCAGCCCAACATCGGCCGCCCTTCCTTCGCCCGCCCTGACCGACACTGATTCTGCCGTGTTAGAGGCGCTGCGCACCCCGGTTCAGGAAGATACGCAACCAGAGTTGCCCGGCGATGATGCCGCCTTCAGTGACCCTGTGGACGAACCCGTCTTAACGGCTGCGTTTGAATTGCTTGATACCGCACCGCTTGTGCCCCGGACCCCGTCGATCATCGGGTTGGACGACCTTTATGTGGCTTCGATTGATCGCACCGACCTGTCACAGGATGCGATCGCCTTGCCGACAGTCGCCATGCTGGACACGGATTTGCCACTTGGCACGGTCAGCTCGCCTGTTGCGGCGGGGACGGCGTTTGATCTGAACGCGGCGGGTCTGGTGCTGGCCTCGGTCGAAGGCACGTTGAACCCGGATGGGGTGATGGTTTTCCTTGGTCGCCCCGCTGCAGTCCCGCCCGCCGTTCCGGTCCGGTTTCGCACCGCGCCCGAGGTCGACACCACCAAAACCCGGCTGGCGGGGTTCCGTCCGCGCCTGCGCCCTTCTGATCTGGAAGAGCGGTTTGAGCGGAACAATCTGGGCGGGCTGACCCGCACCGAACTGAGCGGTTTACGCCCGAAACACCGCCCCGAAAGCCTGCAGGAAAACGCGGCCCCGGATATCGCACCGACGGCGCAGGCGGTTGCCAATTCGGTCGGGCCACGGTCACGCCCGAAAGGGTTTGCCGCCATTGTCAGCGCCGCGGTTCGTCAGCCTACCGCGGATGACGCAGCGATTTCTACCATTGTTCCGGCCACGGTGACACCAACCATCCCATCGTCGGCCTCGGTTGCCCGTCAGGCGACCATGAAGAACGAAATCAACCTGCGCCGGGTCAATCTGATCGGCGTCTATGGCACCCCGTCCAACCGCCGCGCGCTCGTGCGCCTGCCCAGCGGGCGATATAAGAAGGTCAAGGTTGGCGATACAGTCGACGGTGGCCGGGTAGTGGCGATTGGCGACAGTGAATTGCGCTATCAGAAAAGTGGCCGCTCGCTGACCCTGAAAATTCCCAGTAGCTAATCCCGGAGATCACCATGTCAAC